>CAYRAE010000417.1:0-3560 GCA_964422175.1 uncultured Luteitalea sp.
CGCCCGGCTGCATCGTCACCGTGAACGGCGCGTAGATCTTGTTGTCCGACGCCTTGAGGTAGTCGGCCGCCAGCGACATGTCCATGGCGATCGCCGGGTCGGCCGTCACCGTGCGCGCCACAGGATCGGCGACGTAGACCGACGTGCCAGGGCCGGCCTTCATGGCTTCGTTCGTCGCTTCGACGAGCGCGTCGACCAGGACCTGCTTCTGGTCCACGGGTGGTGCCGCCTTGTCGTTCTTCTTCTGAGCAAGAACCGGACTGGCGGTCAGGGCGATGACGAGCCCCGTCGCGAGCCAGGTGAGTCGAATCTGTTGCATCGTCCAATCCCCCGGGCATGCTCCTGCATGCGCAAGATTCCGGATCATAACGCCGGAACGGTGAGCCTGCGATACGATTCCCGTCCATGCTGAACGATTCGCTGGTCATCGTGCTGGCAGGTGGGGTGGGGGAACGGCTGTCACCGCTCACCCGGGAGCGCGCCAAGCCCGCGGTGTACTTCGGCGGGCCATACCGGATCATCGATTTCACGCTCAGCAACTGCATCAACGCCGGACTGCGCCGCATCTTCATCGTCACGCAGTACAAGAGCCTGTCGCTCAACAGGCACATCAGGCTGGGCTGGAGCGTGGTGGCCGAGGAACTCGGCGAGTTCATCGAGATCCTGCCGCCGCAGAAGCGCGTCAGCGACAACTGGTACCTCGGCACCGCCGACGCCGTGTACCAGAATCTCTACTCCGTCGTCCGCGAGGGTCCGAAGCGGGTGGTCATCCTCTCGGGTGACCACATCTACAAGATGGACTACTCGAAGATGATCCGCTGGCACGTGGAGAAGGGCGCCGCGGCAACGGTGGCGACCTACGAAGTGCCCGTGCAGGAGGCCGCGCGGCGGTTCGGCGTCATCCAGGTGGACGAGGAAGAGCGCATCGTCGGCTTCGAGGAGAAGCCGGCCGAGCCCAAGGCGATTCCGAGCATGCCCGGCGTGGCGCTGGCCTCGATGGGCATCTACGTGTTCGAGGCCGACGTCTTGATCCGCGCGCTCGAGGAGGACGCGGGCCGCGACAGCAAGCACGACTTCGGCAAGGACATCCTGCCGTCGCTCATCGGCCGCGCCCCCGTCTACTCGTACCGCTTCTCCGACGAGAACAAGAAGGCCAACAAGTACTGGCGCGACATCGGGGAGCTCGACGCCTACTACGAGGCCAACATGGACCTCGTGCAGGTCAACCCCGACTTCAACCTCTACGATCCCGACTGGCCGATCCGGACGTGGATGGGGCAGGCCCCCCCCGCCAAGTTCGTGTTCGACGATGAAGGGCGGCGCGGACAGGCGCTGGACTCGATCATCTCGTCAGGCGTGATCGTGTCGGGCAGCACGGTGCGCGGCAGCATCCTCTGCCCGAACGTGCGCGTGCACAGCTATTGCGACATCGATCGCAGTATCCTGATGCCCGGCGTCAGGGTCGGGCGTCACGCCCGCATCCGCAACGCGATCATCGATCGCGACGTCTTCATCCCGCGCGGCGCCGTCATCGGCTACGACATCGAGGAGGACCGCAAGCGCCACACGGTCACCGCGAAAGGCGTCGTCGTCGTGACCACCGACGATGAGCCGTACGTCCAGACGCCTGAAGACACGCGCCGTCAACGTGAGCAGGAAGACGCCCGCAAACCCTGAACCTAATCCCTTTTCCTTTGTCCTTTTCCCTTTCCGTAAGCCGTAAGCCCTGAGCCGTAAGCCGCAGAGCACTTCCAGGAGTCATCGTGATCATCAAGCAGGTCATCGGACGCGAAATTCTTGATTCGCGTGGCAATCCCACTGTCGAAGTCGACATCACGCTGGATGGCGGCGCCTTCGGGCGTGCCGCCGTACCGTCAGGCGCGTCGACGGGTGAGCGTGAAGCGCTCGAACTGCGCGACGGCGACAAGAGCCGGTATCTCGGCAAGGGCGTCCAGAAGGCGGTCGCCAACATCAACGGCGAGATCGCCGCGGCGATCGTCGGCAAGCCGTTCGACCAGGAGAGCCTCGACGAGACGCTGATCGCGCTCGACGGCACGGAGTTCAAGAGCCGCCTCGGCGCCAACGCGATCCTCGGCGTGTCGATGGCCGCGCTGCACGCCGGCGCCGCCGAGAAGCAGGTGCCGCTCTACGAGTACATCGGCGCCCTGCGCCATGCGATGGCTGGCGGCGGTCCCGCCGACCTGCTGCCCGTGCCGATGATGAACATCCTCAACGGCGGGGCGCACGCCGACAGCAGCGTGGACTTCCAGGAGTTCATGGTGATGCCGCTCGGCGCGTCGAGCTTCTCCGAAGGCCTGCGCTGGGGCACCGAGATCTTCCACACGCTGCGCGGCATCCTGAAGGGCCGCGGCCTGTCGACGGGCGTGGGCGACGAGGGCGGCTTCGCGCCGAGCCTCAAGAGCAACCAGGACGCCGTCGAGGTCGTGCTCGAGGCCATCGGCAAGGCCGGCCTGAAGGCGGGCGAGCAGGTGTGGATCGCACTCGACGTCGCGTCGAGCGAGCTCTGGAAGGACGGCCAGTACGTCTTCAAGAAGTCGGGATCGCCCACGCGCTCGAGCGAGCAGATGGTGGAGTTGTTCGCCGACTGGGTGCGCCAGTATCCGATCTGCTCGATCGAGGACGGCCTTGCCGAGGGCGACTGGGACGGCTGGAAGCTGATCACGAAGGCGCTCGGCGACAAGGTGCAGATCGTCGGTGACGATGTGTTCGTGACCAACCCGAAGATCCTGGCCGAAGGCATCGCGCAGGGCGTGGGCAACTCGCTCCTCGTGAAGCTGAACCAGATCGGTTCGGTCACCGAGACGCTGCGCGCGATGAAGATGGCGTGGGACGCCGGCTACACGACCGTCGCCTCGCACCGATCGGGCGAGACGGAAGACAGCACGATCGCCGACCTCGCCGTCGGCACGCGCGCCGGCCAGATCAAGACGGGCTCGGCCAGCCGCAGCGATCGTACGGCCAAGTACAACCAGCTGCTGCGCATCGAGGCGGCGCTCGGCGCCAACGCGAAGTACGCCGGCAAGTCCGCGATCACGGCGATCAAGTAGCCTTGACCTTTCATCCCTTTTCCGTAAGCCGTAAGCCGTCAGCCGTAGGCCGTAGGCCGTAAGCCGACAACGCGATCATGTCCACTAACCGTGCGCCAGTGGCGCTCATCATCCTCGACGGCTGGGGCCTGCGCGACGAAACGGATCAGAACGCCGTGGCCCTGGCCGAACCGCCCGTGTTCAGGCGGCTCTGGTCGACCTATCCGCACGCCCGGCTGGAGGCGTCCGGCGAGGCCGTCGGCCTGCCCGCCGGCCAGATGGGCAACTCCGAGGTCGGTCACACCAACCTCGGAGCCGGTCGCACCGTCTATCAGGACCTCACGCGGATCGACAAGGCGATCGCCGACGACCGCTTCGACGCGACGCCGGCGCTGCGCGCCGCAATCCGGACCGCGATCGACGCGGGCACGGCCGTCCACCTGCTCGGCCTCCTGTCCGATGGCGGCGTCCACAGCCACCAGGCGCACCTCCACGCGCTGCTGCGGCTCGCGA
>CAYRAE010000418.1:0-3549 GCA_964422175.1 uncultured Luteitalea sp.
AGCGCCTTGATGCGTCCCGCGGCACTGCCCCGTGCGTCGCGCAGGGCGTCGAGCAGCGGGCGTGCGACAGGTGTGCGTGGCACGTACTCGAACGTCGCCGGATCGAGAACGAGGATCTCTGACGCTCCGCCCGCGCCCTTCACGCGCTTGAAGAAACCCTGGCCGGCCTTCTCGCCGATCCATCCGCGCTCGATCAGGCCGGCGATGCGCGGTCCCACGGTGAACAGCTCGCGCAGCGCGGGATCGGTGGTGCGCTCGACGAAGTTGCGCGCCACCTGGACCGCGACGTCGAGGCCCGTGATGTCGAGCGTCCTGAACGTCGCGCTCTTCGGCCTGCCGATCGCGGGACCCGTCATCGCGTCGATCGTGTCGACGTCGAACGGTCCCTGCTCCCAGGCGCGCAGTACGGCGAAGAGGCCATGCAGGCCGATGTGGTTCGCGATGAAGTTGGGCGAGTCCTTCGCCACCACCACGCTCCGTCCGAGCCTGACGTCGAGCCAGTGCCGCACGCGCGCCACCGTGTCGTCGCTCGTCGCGGTAACGGGGATCACTTCGACAAGCGGCATGTAGCGCGGTGGATTGAAGAAGTGCGTGCCGACGAAGTGACTGGCGAACGCGGCGGACCGTCCTTCGGCGAGACTGGCCAACGGCAGGCCGGACGTATTCGAGCTGACGATCGTCTCCGGCCCGCGTTCGGCGTCGATCCGCTCGAACAGCGCGCGCTTCGGCTCGATCCGCTCGACGATGGCCTCGATGATCCAGTCGGCACTGCCGAAATCGCCCTCGTCGATGGCCCCGGTGCGCACGAGCGCACCCTGTTCCGCGGTGAAGAGCGGATCCGGTTTGAGCGCCTGCGCGCGCTTCCAGCCGGCTGCCGCAGCGGCGGCGTCGACATCGAGCAGGTGGACCGGAACGCCGGCATTGGCGAGATGCGCGGCGATCTGCGCACCCATCGTCCCGGCGCCGATCACGAGGGCGTTGCGAAGGGGCTTGGACACGTCTTCGCATTATTCACCAGGTGCGAAGGAACCCTAGTCCGGTCTTCGGGTAGATAATGCCGAGTCATGTCGCGACTGTTCACCGTGTGTGTTGCCTGCCTGCTCATCGGCGTGCTTGCGTATGCGCCTGCCGCCGGTGCCCAGACACCGGCCCGCCGCTCGCGTCCCGCGGCGTCGAGCCGGTTCGACCTCCCGCGGCTCGCCCGCATCCCGGCGCTCGTCGAGGCGGCCGTCGCGCGCAAGGAACTGCCCGGCGCCGTGGTGGCCGTGGGCACCGAATCTGGCGTCGCCTGGCAGGCGTCGATCGGCCAGCGCGCGCTGCAGCCGGCGCCGGAGAAGATGACGGCCGACACCATCTTCGATGCCGCATCGCTCACCAAGGTCGTCGCCACGACGACAGCCATCATGATGCTGGTGGAACAAGGGAAGCTTCGGCTTACCGATCGCGTGGCGCTGCACATTCCCGGCTTCGAGCGCTACGGCAAGCGCGACATCACGATCCGTCACCTGATGACGCACACGTCTGGACTCAGGCCCGACCTCGAGTTCAACCCGGAATGGAACGGTTACGACACCGCCATCTCGAAAGCCACCGACGAGGTCCCCGTGGCCGGACTCGACGAGCGCGTCATCTATTCGGACATCAACTACTTCCTCCTCGGTCACATCGTCGGCGTCGTGTCCGGCGAGCCGCTCGACGAGTTCACGCGCAAGCATGTATTCATCCCGCTCGGGATGAAGGACACGATGTTCAAGCCCCCCGCGTCGCTCGCGCGCCGCATCGCGCCGACGGAGAAGTGCCTGCCGATCTCCTATCCGTGCGGCCAGGACGGCGGCACGTGGCTGCGTGGCGTGGTCCACGACCCGACGGCGCGGCGCATGGACAACGTCGCGGGGCATGCCGGGCTGTTCACCACGGCCGCCGATCTCGCGCGGTTCGCGCGCATGCTGCTCAACGGCGGCCAGCTCGAAGGGGTGCGCATCCTGTCGCCGCTGACGGTGGCGCGCATGACCTCGCCATCGACGCCTCCGGGCCAGCGCAACGTGCGCGGGCTCGGCTGGGACATCAACTCCGGCTTCTCGGCCAACAAGGGCGACCTGACGCCGACGCTGTCGTTCGGCCACACGGGCTTCACGGGCACGTCGCTGTGGGTCGACCCCGGTACGCGGACGTTCGTCGTGTTCCTGTCCAATCGTGTCCACCCAGACGGCAAGGGCGACGTCACGGCACTGCGCGCGAAGGTCGCCAACATCGCCGGCGGTGCGATCCGCGTCGCGCCGACGCCTGTCGTGAGCACGCACGGCTTCTCGCAGACTCCTGCGTCAGGCGTGATTCCGGCGCGCCCCGCGATGCGCACCATGACGGGCATCGACGTGCTGCAGGCCGAGTCATTCGCGCGGCTCGCCGGCAGGAAGATCGGCCTGCTCACCAATCACACGGGCCGCACGCGCGGCGGGCAGTCCACCATCGATGCGTTCGCCGCCGCGAAGAACCTCACGCTCGTCGCGCTCTTCAGTCCCGAACACGGCATCCGCGGCATCCTCGACGAGGAAGTGCCGTCATCTGTCGACGAGAAGACGGGACTCGCGATCCACTCCCTCTACGGCAAGACGCGTCGCGTGACCCCCGAGACGATGAAGGGCATCGACACGATGGTCGTGGACCTGCAGGACATCGGCAGCCGCTTCTACACGTACATGTCCGCCCTCGGATACCTCCTCGAGGACGCGGCGGTGCAGAAGTTCGAAGTGGTCGTCCTCGACCGTCCGAACCCGATCAACGGCTGGCAGGTGGAAGGCCCGAAGCCCGACCCCATTCCCGCGGGCGAGCAACGTCCGTACATCGCCTACTGGCCGACGATGCCGGTACGGCACGGGATGACGCTCGGCGAACTGGCGCGGCTGTTCAACGAGGAAGGGAGGATCGGCGCAACGCTCACGGTGGTGCCGGTGCAGCACTGGTCGCGCGAGTCATGGTGGGACGAGACGGCGCTGATGTGGGTGAACCCGTCGCCGAACATGCGCAACGTGACGCAGGCCACCCTGTATCCGGGCATCGGCGCGGTGGAGTACGCGAACCTGTCGGTGGGTCGTGGCACTGACGCGCCATTCGAGCGGATCGGCGCGCCGTGGATCGATGGCCTGCTGCTCGCCGAGGCGCTCAATGCGCGGAAGCTGCCCGGCATCCGCTTCTATCCGGTCACCTTCACGCCAAACGCGAGCGTGTACAAGGACGAGGAGTGTCAGGGCGTGTACTTCATCGTCACCGATCGATCGGCGCTGCGTCCCGTGCGCGTGGGGCTGGAGATCGTGAGCGCGCTCGGCCGCCTGTTCCCCGGCAAGCTCGATCTGAGGCGGACGGCGATCCTGTATGGTTCGGCCGATCAACTCGCGCGCGCGCTCACGGGCGAGGACCCCGCAGTCCTCGCCGAGCAGTGGTCCACCGACGAAGTCGCCTGGCACACGCTGCGCGCAAAGTATCTGATGTACAAGTGACGGCAACCGGCAACCGGCAACCGGCACCCGGCAACCGGCAACCGGCAACCGGCAA
>CAYRAE010000419.1:0-3543 GCA_964422175.1 uncultured Luteitalea sp.
GCGATGCGCTGACGATCGCCTTCGACTATCGCGCGGCCCACAGATACGAACGCCCTGTCTTCGGCCTCGCGCTGTATCACGAGGACGGCACGCACCTCACGGGTCCCAACACGCGCATGAACGGTCTCTCGATCGCGGCGGTGGAAGGCGACGGTGAGGTCCGGTACCGCATTCCCCGCCTCCCCCTGCTGCCGGGCCGCTACGTGCTCGCCGTATCGGCCTACGACCACCATCTCGTCGATCCGCTCGATCACCGCGAACGTGTCGCGACGTTCACCGTCGTCGAGGGCGGCACGAACGAACGCTTCGGGAAGATCACGCTCGACGGCACGTGGACCGTGACGCCGGCAGACACACGGGAGCCCGTCTGGTCGTGAGCGCCCCCGAGATCGCCGCCATCATCCATGGCGCGCACTGGCCCGCGACAGACGCGGGCAAGGCCTGGCGTACGCGGCTCGCGCACGCGCTCCACCGCGACGTGGACATCGTGCTGGCGCGCGACGAGATATCGGCACCGCGCGGCGCCGCCACCACGATCGCCGCCGGTCTCGCGCGGACCACCGCCGCGCACGTCCTCGTCGTTGACGTGCATGCCGTCCCTGGCGACGACGCGATTCGCGCTGTCGTCGCGGCGCTCGACTCAGCGGACATCGTGGTACCCGCACGCTCGAGTGGAGACCAGGGGCTTCCGCCTTCGCACGACGCGCTACGGCGGACAGGTCACCCCCTGGCACTCGCGCCCACGTCCGGCGTGCCTGCGCTCGATGACCCGCCGCTGTGGAGTGCGCGACGACAGTCACTCATCGACGTCGGCGGCCCCGACGCCTCGCTGTGGTCGTTCGGCATCGTCCAGGATCTCGCCGCACGTCTGGAACGAACAGGACGCACCGTCGCACGCCTGCCGCGCGCCGACGTCAGGGTGACGGCACGCACGTATCCGTACGCCCCGGCATTCGAGACGTTCCTCCGCTGGCGCAATGCCCTGCGGCTCGCCTTCCTCCACGCCTCACCCGACGCACTCGGGCCGGCACTCACCGAGCCGGTGGCCGCGCTGCTCGCATCGGCATGGCGTGCAACGGGACTCGACGCCACGCAGGTCTCGTTCGGCGGCGACTGGGGCCGCGCATCGCTGGTCACGCGGCTGCGCACGCGACTCGGTGGACCTCCTCCTGACGCGCTCTGGCCCGCCGACGAGATGGGAACGGCGATTCCCCTCGCGGCGCTGCAGGCATTCACGCGCGACCTGCCCGATCTGGTGCGCGCCCGCGACGCGGCAGGCCTCGTACACGCGCCCGCTCCCGTCGAAGCACCAGCGTCACCTTCTGCCGTCGACACCGGCGTTCCGCTCACGCGTCCGCGCGTCTCCGTCATCGTCGTCAACTGGAACGGTCGCCAGCATCTCCAGGACTGCTTCTCGTCGCTCCTCGCGAGCGAGTATCCACACGACCTGCTCGAGCTGATCTGCGTGGACAACGGGTCCACCGACGGCAGCCGCGCCTGGCTCGCCGAGCACTTCCCGCAGGTGCGGGTGGTGGCGCTCGCCGAGAATCGCGGGTTCACGGGTGGCAACGCCGCCGGCGTCGACGCGGCGACGGGCGACGTCTTCGTGTTCGTGAACAACGACATGAAGTTCGAGCCGACGTTCGTGGCGCGACTGGTCGGCGCGCTCGATCGCCGCGTGGCGTGCGCCGGCGCGCGCGTGATGAACTGGGATGGCTCCCGCATCGACTTCGTGCGCGGAACCGCGAGTCTCGAGGCCCGCGGGTTCCAGGAGCACTACGGCGATCCCTTCGTCGCGGGCATGGCACTCGCCGAGTCCTTCTTCCCGAACGGCGGCGCCTTCGCCGTGACGCGCCTCGCATACGAAGAAGCGGGCGGCTTCGATCCGGCGCTCTTCGCCTACTACGACGACATCGATCTGGGCTGGCGATTGCGCATGGCCGGGCACGTGATCCGCACGGTGCCGGATGCCGTGGCGTATCACAGGCACGGCGCCACGGTGAGCACGCAGCCGCACGCGCACAAGCGCTTCGTGCTCGCGCGCAACGCGCTCTGGATCGCCCTGCGCAACTACGACGACCGCACGCTCCCGCACGTACTGCCGGCACTGCTCGTCCTCGCCGGTCTGCGCGTGGCGCAGGACCTCGTGTGGCTGCGTACGCCGCTGCGCGATCTGCTGCGGCCGTGGCTCGAACCGGCGCGCCGGCATCGCGCGTCGCAGGCGGTGTACACGCAACACACCGGGCAGCCGGACGACCCCGGCACGACACGTTCGTCGCGCGTGCTCGCGAGCATCCCGATGCCAGAGTTCGCGGCGATCGGTGCGACGCTGGCGGATCTGGATCGCCTGACGTCACTGCACGACGAACAGCAACGCCACAGGCGCGTGCCCGACGATGAGGTGCTGCCGTTTCTCGGACGTCCGTTCCAGGAACTCGACGGCCGGCGTTCGTATCGCGACACGCAGAAAGCGCTCGTCGACTCGCTCGGCCTGCGCGCCCGCCTCGGGATCAGGCCGCACGTGCTGCTGGTGACGCACGAGGCGCTGCGGGGGAGCATGTCTGGACCCGCCATTCGCGTGCTGGAGATGGCGCGCGCCCTGAGCCGCACCGCGCGTGTCACCGTCTGCGCACCGGCGCCGCTCGAGATTCGCGACGACAGTGTCGCCCTCGTCCCGTTCGATCCGTCGACACGCGAGCCGGCGTCCCTGAAGGCGCAGGCTGACACCGCCGACGCCATCGTGGTGCAGGGCTTCGCCCTCACGTCCTATCCGTTCCTTGGCGCGCTCGTGTGTCCCATCGTGGCGGACCTCTACTGCCCGTTCACGATCGAGCACCTCGAACAGCATCGCGCCGGTGGTGCGCCGCCCACACCGGCGTTCGACGCCGAGGCCGCGGCAATCCTTGGCGTGCAGAACGCGCAGTTGCAGCAGGCCGACTTCTTCATCTGCGCCAGCGAACGGCAACGCGACTTCTGGATCGGCGCGCTCCATACGGCCGGGCGCGTCAACCCGCGCACGCTCGCGCGCGACGCGGGCCTCCGCCGCCTGATCGACGTCGTGCCGTTCGGCCTGCCCGCCGAGGACGTCGCCATCGCCGCCGATCGCGCGCGGCAGGCGCGACGCGATCGTGGACTGCCCCCCGCCGTGATGAAGGGCGTGCATCCCGCCATCGCACCGACGGACAAGGTGCTGCTGTGGGGGGGCTCGCTGCTCGACTGGCAGGATCCGGAAACGCTGATCGCCGCCGTCGCGCGCATCGCGCAGCAGCGACACGACGTGAAGCTGTTCTTCATGGGCGTACGGCATCCGAACCCGCAGGTCGCGCCGATGGCTGTCGTCGAGCGGGCGCAACAGCTCGCGGCATCGCTCGGCGTCGCCGGCACGCACGTGATCTTCAACGACTGGGTACCCTACGACGAGCGGGCACTGTACCTGCTCGAAGCCGACATCGGCGTGAGCACGCATCACGCGCATCTCGAGACGCGCTACGCGTATCGCACGCGCATGCTCGACTACCTGTGGGCCCGCCTCCCCATCGTCTG
>CAYRAE010000420.1:0-3541 GCA_964422175.1 uncultured Luteitalea sp.
GTGTTCTGGACGTATCCGCGTGAATACGAGGACCAGGACGCCTACACGCGCGACGCGATCCGCACGCGCAACACCAACGCCTACACGCCCTTGAGCTTCCTGCGCTGGTCCGACATCTGGCTCACGCAGGGCTACGCGCTCGTGGCGCCCGACATCCCGATCCTCGGCCGCGACGGACGCTTCAACGACAACTACCGTCCGAACCTCGAGGACTCGATCTACGCCGCCATCCGCAAGGTGGACGAGCTCGGATACGTCGACGTCAATCGTATCGGCCATGGCGGTCACAGCTACGGCGCGTTCACGACGGCGAACCTGCTCGCGCACACGCCGTTCTTCAAGGCGGGCATCGCCGGCGACGGCGCCTACAACCGCACGCTCACGCCGATGACGTTCCAGGGCGAGCGCCGCAACATCTGGGACGCGCCGCACACGTACCTGGAGATCTCGCCGTTCTTCTACGTCGATCAGATCTCGGCGCCGCTGCTCATGTACCACGGTGCGCAGGACAACAATTCGGGCACGTTCCTGATCCAGTCCGAGCGCATGCTCCAGGCCCTGACAGGGCTTGGCAAGACGGCCGTCCTCTACGTCTACCCCTTCGAATCGCACGCCCCGCGCGCGAAGGAGAACTTCCTCGACCTGTGGGCCCGCTGGCTCGACTGGTTCGACAGGTATGTGAAAGGGCCGGACGGGGGGATCGGCAACGGGCAACCGGCAACAGGCAACCGGTAGCAGGCCAGGCGCGTGACGAGCATCAGCAGCCCGGCACGGCCACAAAGGTTCAGACAAGAGTGAAGGGCAGGACGAAGGAAAGAGGACGAAGGGCGTACCACGACCTTACGCGGCTGAGTTTCCTATGACAAATGGACCAACGATGGCGTGGCTACACTTCCTCGAACGACTCTGGGCACGCGACCTCGGCGTGTGAAGCGCAGCGCGTCTCTACTACCCCTTGCGCAGGAGTGTCGCCGGATTCAGGCGGACCGCTTGCCGCATCGGCATCCAGGCCGCAAGCGCCGCGGCGAGCAGCAGGCCGGCGACGGCAGCCGCCAGCGTCAGTGGATCGAGCGGCTCGACACCATGGAGCAGGCTGCGCACCAGATGTGTCGTGGCCACCGCACCGGCCAGTCCGACGAGCACACCGGCGCCGGCCAACCGCAGCGACTCGCCGAGGACGAGGCGACGCACGTGCGCGGCAGTGGCGCCGAGGGCGATGCGGACGCCAATCTCACGATCGCGCTGACGGACCGATGCGGCAATGACGGCATAGAGACCGATCGCCGCGAGCAGCAGCGCGGCCGTGCCGAACACACCCAACAGCCACGCATTGAACCGCTGCGGCGCGAGCAGGCCGGCACGCGCCTCGTCGAACGACGCGACGCGCGTGACGTGGACGTCGGCGTTCACCGCACGGATGCGATCGCGCACCATCGTTGCGACCACGCTCAGGGGTGCCGCGGTGCGCACGGCAAGCACCTCCGCCGAGACGATGAACTGCGCATCCGGAAGATAGAGCGTCGGGTGCGACCGCGTGATGTCGCCATAACGGACGCTCCCGGCCACGCCGACCACGGTGTACCAGTCGCGGGTGGAATCCGGGCCGCCGATCTTCAGTCGTTTGCCGACGGGATCCGTCCCGGGCCACACCACCGCGGCGACGTCTTCACTGACGATGGCGACCGGAAGCGTGCCGTCACGATCCGCGCTGGAGAAAGCGCGTCCCCGCGTCACCGGAACACCGATGGTGTCGAAGTACCGCGCGTGGACGGACTCGAGGCTGAGCGCAGGATTGGCGGCGGCCTGGTCCACGCTCTGGCCTTCCGCCGTGAACACGGGCACCCACCATGACGCTCCGCCGGTCAACGGCGGCACGTGCAGTGGCGCGACCGCCGTGACCACCGGCACCGCCTCGAGCTGCGCCACGATGTCATCGAGCATCTGCCCGTGGCGACCGCGGCCCTCCGTGGCGGCACGCGGGAGCACGAGATCGACGAACACGAGACGGTCCGTCGCAAACCCTGTATCGACGGTCTGCAGATACAGCATGGTGCGCGCCAGCAACCCCGCCACTGCCACGACCATGACGGCCAGTGCGACCTGCGCCACGACGAGTGCTCGTCGTCCATGACGAGTGGCCGGGCCGCTCAGACCGCGTCCGCCACCACTCAGTTGCGAGACGAGATCGATGCGCACGGACGACAGCGCCGGCGTCAGCGCCGCGAGCGTGGCGGTGACGAGCGCGAGCAGCGTCGTGAACAGCACGACGCTCGTGTCGATGCGCACCGACTCGACGCGCGGCAGCATCGCGGGAAGCCACGCGACGAGGCCGTGCAGGCTCCACTGCGCCACAGCGAGCCCGACTGCCGTAGCACCGCTGGTGAGCACGAGGCTCTCGGCAAAGACCTGTCGCACGATGGCACCACGCCGGGCGCCAAGTGCCACACGCACAGCCACCTCCGCGCGACGTGCCTCGCCGCGCATCAGCAGGAGGTTGGCCACGTTGGCTGTCGCGATGAGGAGCACGAGGCCCACAGCCGCCAGCAGCGCCAGCAGCGCGGGACGCACGTTGCCCACGATGCGCTCGGCCAGGGGGCGCACGACTGGCGTCAAGCCGCGCGTGCTGGTTGGCGGCGCGTCGGCCTCGTAGTGGCGTATCAACGCCGCCAGTTCGCTTGTCGCCTGTCCGATCGTGACGCCGGGCTGCAGCCGCGCCACGAGATCGACCTGGCGGCGAGCCGCATCACCGAACGCTCCACTGGCCGAGAACGATCGCGTCGTCCGCCACACCTCGACACCAGCGGGGAAATCCAGCTCCCGCGGCATCACGCCGACGATGGTGAAGGGCGACTCGTCGAGCGTGATCTGACGGCCGACGACATCCGATGCACCACCGTAGTGCCGCTGCCACACGCCGTGACTCAGCACCAGTACGCGCTCCGCGCCCTCCACATCGTCGTCGGCGTCGAGTGCCCGGCCGATGAGAGCGCTCACGCCGAGCACATCGAAGAATCGACCCGTGACGGGTGCGGCCATGACGTGCACCGGCTCGCCACGGACCACGATGGTCGATTGCGCCGCGCCGTGTGACGACATGCCTGCGACGGTGAGCAGCAGACGGCTGTCTCGTGCGGCTCGCTCGACATCGACATCGCCGAAGGAGTAATGGGCAAGGTCGGGGTTGCGCAGTTCCTTCCACGCGACGATGAGACGGTCCTGGTCGTGTACCGGAAGCGGCCGAAGGAGCACACCATGGACCAGCGCAAACATCACGGTGGTCCCGGCGATGCCGATCGCCATGGTGAGGATCGCCGCGGCCGCAAATGCAGGGGTACGACCCAGGCTTCGTGACGCGAGACGCAGATCACGACCGAGGTCTTTCACGACCCGCCGCCAGAGCACATCGAGGTATCGCCGTGGCAAATCGTCTCTCCGCGCTGAATCCTACTCCCGTCCTCCACTTCCTCCTTCCTTCCTCCCTCCTCCGTCCTACAATTGCCCATGCCCAGCCTGCTCATCCGTTACCGCCCGTTCGCGGCTG
>CAYRAE010000421.1:0-3518 GCA_964422175.1 uncultured Luteitalea sp.
CGCCGACCCGGTGCTGTTCGACAGCGACGAATCGGTCCGTGCGGACTCGACCGCCGACGCGCTCGCGCGACTGAAGCCGGCGTTCGATCCGAAGGGCACCGTCACGGCCGGCAACGCGCCGGGCGTCAATGACGGTGCCGCCGCCCTCGTCGTCGCGGCCGAAGACGTTGCGCGGGCGCGTGGCCTCGCGATCAGGGCGCGCATCGTCGCACAGGCGACGAGCGGGCTCGAACCACGGTGGGTGATGATGACGCCCGTGCCCGCCATCCAGGCCGTCCTGCGCAAGGCAGGCTGGACGCGTGACGATGTGGACCTGTTCGAGATCAATGAGGCCTTCGCGGTGCAGGCGATCGCGGTGACGGGGGAACTCGGCATCCCGGAGGAGAAGGTCAACGTTCACGGCGGCGCCGTCGCGCTCGGCCACCCGATCGGCGCGAGCGGCGCACGCATTCTCGTCACCCTGCTCCACGCCCTCGAACGCCACGGCCTGCGACGCGGCGTGGCGTCCCTGTGCCTCGGCGGCGGCAACGGCGTCGCGCTGGCGATCGAGAGATAGAAACAGGACGGGATGCTCCATAACGGCCGGCAACCGGCAATGGGCAACCGGCAACCGGTGCTCGTCATTCAGCATTCGTCATTCTGCATTCCCCTTCATTCCCGGCATCGCGGCATCGCAGCATTTCCGAGGGTCCATCAATGATTCAGTCCGTCGGCGTTGTCGGTTCTGGAACGATGGGGAACGGCATCGCGCAGACGTTCGCGCAGCATGGGTTCGCCGTGACGCTCGTCGACGTCTCCCCCGCCGCGCTCGAGCGGGCGAAGACGGCGATCGGCAGGAGCCTCGGGAAGTTCGTCGAGAAAGGCACGTTGTCGGCTGCCGATCGCGACGCGACGCTCGGCCGGCTGTCGTGGCACGGGTCCATCGACGCACTCGCCGACGCCCACTACATCGTCGAAGCGATCGTCGAGCAGCGTGACGCCAAGCGTGCGCTGTTCGCGAAGCTGGATGCGTTAGCCGGCGCTGACGTGATTCTCGCGACCAACACCTCGTCGATCTCGATCACCGACATCGCCGCGGCGACGCAACGCCCCTCGCAGGTCCTGGGTATGCACTTCATGAACCCGGTGCCGCTGATGCCGCTCGTCGAGTTGATTCGCGGCCAGATGACATCGGACGCGTCGATGGCCGTCGCCGAGCACCTGTGCCGTCAGTTGCAGAAGACCGGCATCGCCGCCAACGACTATCCCGGCTTCATCGCCAATCGCATCCTGATGCCGATGATCAACGAGGCGGTGTTCGCGCTGATGGAGGGCGTGGGGACGGCTGAGGCGATCGACTCGGTGATGAAGCTCGGGATGAACCACCCGATGGGTCCGCTCGCGCTCGCCGACTTCATCGGCCTCGACGTGTGCCTGGCGATCCTCGACGTCCTGCACCAGGGCCTCGGCGATCCGAAATACCGCGCCTGTCCCCTCCTCCGCCGCCTCGTCGCCGCCGGCCACCTCGGTCGCAAGTCAGGGCAGGGGTTCTATAGCTACGCGTGAACGGAGACCGGCAACCGGCAATCGGCAAACCGGCAACGGGTCGGGCGACGTCGGCCAGGCGGCTTTGGTAGGGCCGGCTCTCCGAGCCCGGCCTTTCATATACCCAACCGGTTGCCGGTTTGCCGATTGCCGGTTGCCGGATCTCCGCTCACATCCGCCTGCTGGCGACGCGGATAAGGCGCCAGTAGGTGAGCACGGCCAGCGGAGCGACGACAACGAGTTCGCGGGCGACGGCTGTCAGATTGTGCGCAAGGAAACCGTCCACCCAGTAGCGTCGCGAGATCGGCAGGAACAGGTGCAGGTCGGATTGGTAGTAGTCGGGCCGGAACGGCCACAGCGCCATGATGCCGATCGGCGGTGTCGTGTCGTGCCCGAGCCAGTCGAGCAACGGGTGCGTGAGATAGGCCAGACTCGCGGCGATGGCCCAGCGCCAGCCGCCCGTCACGACGCGCGCGATGAGCAACACGAGCACTGCCGCACCCACGCTGTGGGTGTACATCGAGTGCACGCCGAAGAGCAGGTCGACGTCGGGCAGCGCGCCCAGCACGGCAAACGGGATCATCGCAAGGAGCGCCGTGTCGATCGGACGCTTGGCGGCGGGCGGGTCGATGGCACGAACGAGGGCACGAGGGCCGGCGACCAGCACGCCCACGGCCAGGCCGGCAAGGGCATGCCCCACGGGACTGGGCATCGGGCGACAGTAGCAATCCCTGCCACACGCCGGCAACCTGGAGTGTGCGTTTCCTGCACACCCCGGACTGAGGGGCGAAAGTGACGTATTTCCGCAAATGACTATTTCATAGGTCTTTAGAGACACCATGCGCACACACTTTCGCTTGACTTGCGCCTGGCACATTCCTAGAATGCCCGAGGCGGCAGACACGCATCGGGCCGTCACGGCCCACCGCGTACAGACCAGCCACGTTTCATCACCGCAAGGAGTTTCGAGTCATGCCCGTTGACGACATCAAGGAACGCGTTCGTGCCATCGAGATGGCCGTCGGCCAGATCGAGAAGCAGTTCGGGAAGGGCTCGATCATGCGGTTGGGCCAGAAGGACGCCGTCGCCATCCCCAGCATCTCCACCGGCGCCATCAGCATCGACTACGCCCTTGGCGTGGGCGGCGTCCCGCGTGGGCGTGTCATCGAGATTTTCGGACCGGAGTCGTCGGGCAAGACCACGCTGGCGCTGCAGGTGATCGCGCAGGCCCAGAAGCTGGGCGGGATGGCGGCGTTCGTCGACGCCGAGCATGCGCTCGACGCGTCCTACGCGCAGAAGCTGGGCGTGAACCTCGAAGACCTGCTCGTGTCGCAGCCCGACAACGGTGAACAGGCGCTCGAGATCGTCGAGGTGCTCGTCCGTTCCGGCAGCGTCGACGTGATCGTGGTCGACTCGGTGGCCGCGCTCGTGCCGCGTGCCGAAATCGAGGGCGAGATGGGCGACGCGCAGGTGGGCCTGCAGGCGCGCCTCATGTCGCAGGCCTTGCGCAAGCTCACGGGCGTGGTGTCCAAGAGCAAGACCTGCCTGATCTTCATCAACCAGCTGCGCGAGAAGATCGGCGTGATGTTCGGCAACCCCGAGACGACCACCGGTGGGCGCGCGCTGAAGTTCTACTCGTCGGTCCGCATCGACATCCGCCGCATCGGCGCGATCAAGGATGGCGATCAGGTGACCGGCGGACGCACGCGCGTGAAGATCGTCAAGAACAAGGTGGCGCCGCCCTTCCGCGAAGCGGAGTTCGACATCATGTACGGCGAAGGCATCTCGCGCGCGGGCGACCTGCTCGACCTCGCCGTCGATCGCAAGATCGTCGACAAGAGCGGCACGTGGTTCTCGTACAACGGCGAACGCCTCGGCCAGGGCCGCGAGAACGCCAAGCAGTTCCTCAAGGACAACCCGGCTACCTACCAGGCCATCGAGGAGCGTCTCCGCAAGGAGCTCGGCCTCGCCGCGCCAACCGCCGAACCCGTCGC
>CAYRAE010000422.1:0-3512 GCA_964422175.1 uncultured Luteitalea sp.
TGCCGTCGGTGACGACAGTCAGGGACGCGCTGATGCGCATCGGCGTCGGAACGGCGCTGTCGCTGGCCATCGCCGAAGGCGTCCGTCCGCGACTGCTCAAGTCGCTGCCGGCATTCGACCTGCAACCGGGCCGGCTGTGGCAGCACGCGGTGGCGAGCGCCATGGCCGCTGAATTCGTGACCAAGCGAGCCCGGACGCCGATTCCCCCCGAGGCCGTCACCGCGGCCCTGTTGCACGACATGGGCAAGGTCGTGCTCGACGAGGCGATGGACGAGGCCACGCTCGGCGCCCTGCGCGACGCGTGGGGCTCCGGCGCGCAGTCGCGCATCGAGATCGAGCGTCGGGTGCTCGGCCTGGATCACGGCGAACTGGGCGGCTATATCGCCCGTCACTGGGGCCTGTCCGAGCGCGTGGCCACCGCCATCACCCATCACCACGATCCCTCGCCGGCGCACAGCATCATCTGCGACGTCGTGCATCTCTCGAATGGCATCGCCAAGCTGGCCGGCTTCGGCCCGCTCATCGCCGAGATCGACGGCCCCATCGAGGGAGATGTCCTCGCGCGCCTGTCGTTCTCGCCCGGCGATCTGCACACCTTCTGCACCGACCTCATCGAACGCATGCAGACGGGACAGGAACGATTCCACTGAACGACCTGCGGCGCGCGTCGCCCGGGGCCCAGGGACGACGCAGGCGTCGCTCCTACGGGTGCGGCGTGGTCGGCGCGACGAGGCCGCGTGCGAGCGTGAGCAGCATCTCGATGGCCACGTCGTTGTGTCCGCCCTGCGGCACGATGATGTCCGCGTAGCGCTTGCTCGGTTCCACGAACTCCAGGTGCATCGGCTTCACCGTGCTCAGGTACTGATCGATGACCGACTGGACGGTGCGGCCACGTTCGGCCACGTCGCGCTGCAGACGACGGATGAACCGCGTGTCATCGTCGGCGTCCACGAACACCTTCACGTCCATCAGCGCGCGCAACGGGGCGTCGGCGAAGATGAGGATGCCTTCGATGATCACTGCGGGACGCGGAAGGACGGGATCGCGCTCGTCGAGCCTGTTGTGACGCGCGAAGTCGTACTGCGGCGCGTCGATCGCCTCGCCCGCTCGCAGGCGGCGCACGTGTTCCACCAGGAGATCGGTTTCGAGCGAATCAGGATGGTCGTAGTTGAGTGCCGCGCGTTCCTCAAGACGCAACTCGCTGCGTTCCCTGTAGTACCTGTCGTGCTCGAGCACCGACACCTTGTCGTCGCCGAGTGAGGCCTTCAGCCGGCGCACGACTGTCGTCTTCCCCGATCCCGAGCCCCCCGCGATCCCAATCACCACGGGCCGCACGGGCGCCTCCCCGACGCGCACTTCAGCACTCACGGGGGAGCATTAGAACAGATCGGCAACCGGCAACCGGCAACCGGCAACCGGACACGGGCAGCGGCCGGCATGCCCCGCGGTCACGGCAGGCGCGTGGCGACGGCGTTGGTGCCCGCGGCCCACGACTGACCGCCCGCGTCGCTGTACATCGCGCGTTCGACGACGATCGGGACGCCCGTGCTCTCGATGAGCAGACCCACGCGACGGCCACGCGCGTTCGGGAAGAACTGCGGCGCGCCGAGCGAGACGTTGAAGCGACTGTTGGCTGGCACTGTGTAGGTCTGCGCTTCCGGCGCCGCGTCCTCCGACAGCATCGTCACGACGATGGTGGCGGCGCTGGCGGTCGGGTTGACCACGAGCGCGTAGGTGCTCGTGTTGCGCGCCCCTCCCACCTCCCCTTCGGCCAGCGCCCATCGCAGGGCAGGTGACGTGACGCCGCCGCTGTTGTGCGCTTCGCCCCACGTGTCCAGGGAGCCCGGCCACCACATCGCTCGCTCGACGAGGATGCCGACGCCGTTGTCCACGATCACGTCAGTGGACAGTGACGCATCGGCCAGGCGGGCGTAGTCGGGATTCCGTGCGATGAGCGCCGGGTCGAGGCCGAGCGCATCGACCAGGACGGTGGCCCGCGACTCCCCGGGCACCTGCTCGCGATGCTCGACGACCGTCCCGTCGCCGAGCAGGAATCGCAGGCGCACGTCGGCGGTGTCGCGCGAGGGATTCGCGATCAGCACGAAGAGGTCGAAGTACGGCCCCGTCGCGCCCTCGGCGAGCAGCCACCGTTCGGCCGGTGCCTCGAGGCCGACGCTGTCGTGGCCGGCCGTGAACAGCTGCCCGTTGCGATCGAGGTACATCGCGCGTTCGGCGATGATGGGAGCCGTGGCGTCGATGCGCGCCGACATCTCCGCGGACGCGAGCGAGTCGCCATCGGCCCAGCGCTCCATGTCCACCCAGATCGTGTATCGGGCACCTGGCGCGACGTCGTAGGTCTGCGTGCGCGGCGCGTGTCCCGCGCGGAAGTACGTGACAGTCGCCCGCGCGGGCACCGTGCCGGGATTGAGCAGCAGATAGAACGTGTTGAACCCGCCGTGCGTCGCACCTTCGGCGAAGTACCACGTCGTGCGCGGCGCGTCGGTGGCCGACTCGGCATGACTGCCGTAGCCGGAGCCGTCCCACGACACCGTCCGATCGGCGACGACGAGCGTGTTGGCCTCGATGACCGTGGCGAATGCGTCGATCGCACCAACTGCCGCGCCCACGTCGACGGTCGCCCGCCGGCGCGGCTGGATCGTGACCCAGTGCGGGTGCGTCGTGACAACGCCGTTCGCGTCGGGCGGTCCGGCGAATCGCAACTGCACGTGCGCAACGGTCGTGGCGCTCGGGTTCACGAGTGCGATACGTGTGGAGAAGAAGGTATTCTGCACGCCTTCGGCGAAATACCGCTGGACGACGCCACGCGGATGCAGGCCGCGCTGGTACTCCTGCAGATTGGTGAGACCGTCGCCATCGGGATCACCGTTGGGCCCGTTGTCCCCGGTGGCCACATACGGATCGAGTCCCGCGGCGATCTCCCACGCGTCGGGAAGCCCGTCGTTGTCGGAATCGGTGGGCGGCGCGGGCGGCGGTGGCGGCGCGGCAGCCTGCGTCACGGTGACGCCGAGACCACCGATGGTGACGTTCCCCGTTCGCGCGCTCCCGGTGTTGGCGGCCGCCGTGTACGACACGGTGCCGGGTCCCGTTCGCGTGACGGGTCCCGAGAGCGTGAGCCATGATGCGCCTGTCGACACCGACCACGTGCAGGCGCTCCCTGTGTTCACGGTGAACGGCGTGACGGCACCGCCGCCATGGCCGATGGTGCGCGTCGCGGGCGTCACGTCGTACGTGCACGCGGGCGGAGCCGCCGCCGGGTAGATGAACCGGAGACCTGCCAGATCGTCGGGGCCGATCGCCGGCGGGATCGGCGTCGTCGCATGGCAGCACGACGGGTACATGACGTTGGATGTCGCGTTCGGGACCGAACCATCGGTCGGCGTGTGCCCCAGCCCGATGGCGTGGCCGATCTCATGCTCCAGCACCCGCGCCAGGAACAGCGACTGCCCGAGCGACGGCATCTCCGCCTTCGTCGTGAAGATCACGAAGCCGTA
>CAYRAE010000423.1:0-3508 GCA_964422175.1 uncultured Luteitalea sp.
CGGCGTCGAGATGGTCTACACGATGGATCAGCCGCAGATCCGCTTCGAGGGCGACGGGGGTTGGGTGCAGGTGAACTACTCGAAGTCGGCCGCACACCCCGAGTTCCTCGAAGCCAGCACGCCGTCGATCCTGTCGTCGACGTTCGGTCCTGACGCCGTGCGCTTCCCGCTCCGCAGTGAGCGCGTGGACTTCATCGAGGCCGTACGCAGTCGGGGCAACACCATGGAGGACGCCGAAGTGGGTCAACGCACGATCTCGATCTGCCACCTTGCGCACATCGGCGTGAAGCGCGAGGGCAAGGCGCTGCGCTGGGATCCCGTCAGCGAACGCTTTCCCGATGACGAGGAGGCCAACAGGCACCTTGTCGCGCCTGAGGGTCGGGCGCCGTGGGGTGTGGCATGAACGCCTGGCGCGCTGCATGTCTCGCCTGCCTCCTTGCGCTGCTGCCTGCGGCGGCCGATGCGCGTCCGGAGTTCTACGTCTTCGACAACGGCGTGGGTCGCGGGTCGTGGACGCCAGAGCAACAGGCGTCCGTGCTGAAGGAGCTCGGCTACGACGGCATCAGCTACAACTACACGAACCCCGAGGATCTCGCGCGCTGGCAGAAAGCGTTCGGCGCCGTCGGCCTGAAGATCTACGGCCTGTACGTGTACACGTACATCGACAGGCCCGAACCGTTCGACCCGCGGCTCGCCGAGGCGATCCGCATGCTGGCGGGTACCGACACGGTGGTGTGGATCACCATCCGAGAAACGAAGACCACGGGCGACAACGACGCGCGCGCCGTGGCGAATGTGCGCAAGGTAGCCGACATCGCGCGCAAGCACGGCGTGAAGGTCGCGCTCTACGGCCATGCCGGTTTCTATGTCGAGCACGGCGAGGATTCGGCCCGCATCGTCGCCAAGGCGAAGCGATCCAACGTCGGCGCGACGATCAACCTGTGTCACGAATACATGAGCGGCGTGGGCGATCGTCTCGACGCGACGCTGAAGGCCGTGGCGCCGGTGTCTACGCGCGTGAGCATCAACGGCGTTGATTCGCAGAGCCGCACGTGGGTGGCACGGCTCGATCAGGGCGACTTCGACATGGTCGACTTCCTGCAGCGGCTTCGCGCCGCGGGATACACCGGCCCGATCGGCCTGCAGGCCTACAACGTGCCCGGCGATCCGTACACGAACCTGGCGGCCAACATTGCCACGTGGCGCCGCATCGCGGCGCAACTCGACGAGCGCGCATCGAACGCCGCGCCGCAGAACGTGCTCACCGCACAGGAGCGCGGCGACGGATGGGAACTCCTGTTCGATGGCACGACCACGAACGGATGGAAAGGGTTCGCGAAGGCCGGCTTCCCCACCGTCGGATGGACCGTCGAGCACGGCACGCTCAAGGGCCTCGGCCGCAAGGGCGGCGACATCATCACCACGCGGACGTTCGGCGACTTCGAGTTCCAGTGGGACTGGCGCCTGTCGTTCCAGGGCAACAGCGGCGTGAAGTACTTCGTGGATGAGGCGCGCGGCAACACGGGTGGCGCGATCGGTCACGAGTACCAGACCATCGACGATGAGAACTACACGGCGATCGCGCTGACCGAGCGCCAGAAGACGGGCGCGTGGTACGACGTCATCCCGCCCACGACGGTCGCGGCGCGACCCGCCGGCGACTGGAACACCTCACGCATCGTCGTGCGCGGCTCGTCTGTCGAGCACTGGCTGAACGGCACGCTGGTTCTCGCCTACGACATCACCAGCCCCGCGGCCGCGCATGGCATCGCGACGAGCAAGTTCAGGGATGTGAAGGGGTACGCCGACAAGATCCGCACGCCGCTCCTCCTGCAGGATCACGACACGGTGGTGTGGTTCAGGAATCTCAAAGCGCGGGAGATCCGGGCACCGGGCACCGGGCAGCGGTAACCGGATCGATGAGAGAACACGCCACACGTCGGTCGTAGGGGCGACGCGTGCGTCGCCCCTATATCCCCGGTGGACAGGCTTCAGAATTCGTCAGCGATGATGTCGGTCGCGGCGACGCCGAATTCGTGGCGGAGCATCTCTCGCGTGGCGTGGATCATGACGGGAGGGCCGCACAGGTAGTAGCGCGGCGATGCCGGCGATGCGTGACGTGTCAGCCATTCGCGACGCATCACGTCGTGGATGAGGCCGGTCGGACCATCCCAGGCATCCTCGTCGAGCGGCGCCGACAGCGCGACGTGGAAGCGGAAGTTCGGGAAGCGCGCCTCGATGTCGCGGAAGTCGTTCTCGTAGAACACCTCCTGTCGTGAGCGCGCGCCGTACCAGTACGTGACGCGCCGGCCCGTGCGTGCGACGTCGAAGAGGTGCGACAGGTGCGATCGAATCGGCGCCATCCCCGCACCACCACCCACGTACACCAACTCCCGCTCATCGTTTCGGAGTGTGAAGTCGCCGAAAGGACCACTCGCCGTGACAATGGCGCCGGGTTTCAGGTGCCAGACCCACGACGACCCGGCGCCGGCGTCGCAGTCGAGCCCTGTCGGCGGCGTCGCGATGCGCACGTTGAAGCGGAATTCGCGCGGCGATGCGCCCGGTGCGGTGGCGATCGAGTAGTTGCGACGCAGGTCGAGCGCGTTGCTCGTGTGCAGGTCGAACAGATGATGCGCGCGCCACACCGACGCGTACGGTTCGTCGACGGCAATGTCGGCAAAGCGCAGCGTGCCGTACGCGGGCACGTGCAGTTGCATGTACTGTCCGGGCGAATACGCAGGCACGCCATCGACGGGTTCGAGCACCAGCTCCTTGATGAACGTGGCGACGGTGCGGTTGGCGGTCACCCGGAACTGGAAAGCGTTGGCTGTCGCATCGGCACCGCGGGCTCGCGACGCGTCGAGCAGGATGCGGCCGCCCTCTTCGCGCACCGGATGCGTGCGCAGCGCGACGCACACGGGCAGACGTCGCGGCTCGCCACTGACGATGTCGAAGCGGCCGTTGTGTTTCGGACACTCGATGGTGGTGCCGAACACGAGGCCGTCGGCCAGGTGCGTGTTGCCGTGCGTACACGTGCCGTCGGTGGCGTACACGCGACCGTCGGCTGTGCGATAGACGGCATACGTGCGTCCGTCGTGATCCACGCGCACCACGTCGTCGGTGCGGAGCACCTCGCTCGCGCACACGTCGAGCCAGCCATCGCCGGCAATCGACGGCGTGATGGCGGCGGCCGTCGGGCGCGTCCCGACGGGACGCGCGGTAGGCGGCAGCTTGCGCCGCACGTACCAGCCCGGCTCGCGCACCTGTCGGAACAGCGCGGGAATGATCTCGCGATACGCGGCGGTGAGGCTCGGATACGGTTCCGGGCAGTCGTCCTTCACGACCGCGTGCAGCCGCGGCAACTGGTGGTAGGGCACCATCGGGAACATGTGATGTTCCGTGTGGTAGTTCATGTTCCAGTAGAGGAACCTGTGCACCGCATTCATGCGGATCGTGCGGCAGTTGAGGCGGTGGTCGAGCACGTTCTCGGCGAGCGCGGCGTGCTGCG
>CAYRAE010000424.1:0-3498 GCA_964422175.1 uncultured Luteitalea sp.
GAGCGGCGGGGGCGAGGCATTTGAGGCCTCCGAGGCGCGGACGAGTCCGGTGGTCGCCAGTCCTACGCCGTACACACTGACCGAGGGCGTGGAACTCCCGCCGATCATCGGGACGGCCGAGACGGCGGCGGTGGTGGTAGGCAAGCCGGTGCCGGGCAGTGCGATGGGCGAGGGGCTGGGCGAGAGCAGTAGTAGTAGCGGGCCGTCGTGGTACGGGTCGCACCTGGCGCGGGGGAAGCGGCCATGAGCGCGCGTCGCATGAGAGCGCACGTTCGCCCGCTGCTGGGCGCCCTGGGCCTGACGCTGCTGTGGTCGACCGGCGCGTCGGCGGCCGAGGAGCGGACGGACGGGGCGATCCCGCCGACGCCCCTCCCGGCGCCCGTGCTGACCACCGGGCTGTCGAGGGAGACGCCGCTGCCGGTCGACGTCGTGCCGTGGGCGGCCCTGGCCGCCCCACCGGCCCACGGCGAAGCGGGCGGGATGCTGCTGCAGGGCGGCGGAGGCGGGCCGCGCTTCCGGTACTACGGGCTGGACGCGCTGGGGTCGGTGCGGGTGGTGTTCGACGCGGCGGGGGCGGTGGTCAGCCGCGCCGACTACGAACCGTTCGGCGCCGCGGCTGCGACCACGACAGGCCCGCAGCCGCGCGAGCAGTACACGGGCCACGAGCGCGACGGGGAGGTGGGCGTCGACTACTTGGGCGCGCGCCTGTACCTGGCGGCGCACGGGCGGATGCCGTCGGTGGACCCGCTGTATGCGGGCGCGGTCGGCAGCCCCCAGCGATGGAACCGGTACGCCTATGCATCGAATAGCCCATTGGTGAACGTCGACCCCGACGGACGCTGTGACCAGCCGTTCCAATTCGACGTGACGGTCTGTGGCTGGGCTCCGCGAGCCGAGCACGACCCCAGCACTACTTTTTTCTGCAGTACAACGATCATCGCTATCACAGCGAGGAGGCTGGTCAAGGCGTCAATACCAGTGAGTGGGACTACGTCACGGGGAAGCCAAAAGTTGCAGAACAACAAGAGTTTGTCAGCAAAGAAGATAAAGCTGAACAAGCTAGCACGGGCGAACAACCTCTGGTAGATATCATCGGTGGGACTACGAGTGAGACAAACGGATATGGTGCTGGTGCAGTAGCAGGCATGTTCGGAGCTTTCGCGCGATACTTCGCTGTCCCATCTCTGAGTGCAGCGGCTAAGCAACCTATCGTATTGTCGTATGCCGATCGTGTGTGGAAACAAGACGTATTTCATCGATTCCCGTACAGCTTCGATCGCCATATAGTGCAGTTCGGTGTGAAGCAGGTGGTGAGCTCTCGGTATGTAGTATATCGACTCCCAGGGTCCGTCAATGGAGTGCAAGGCCAGTTTGAGATTGGCGGCATGCCAGGGCGAACACTTGAGATTACTCATCGACATTTCAGGCCATGGGGGCACTAGTGTTAGTAGTCGGATTTAGCGTGGAATGTGAACAATGGAAGGCAGAAGTGGTGGAAGTGGATTGCCACGAGCCTACTAAATACTACGGCGAGTCTGCCAACGTCAGGGGAGGCTTGCTCGTAAGATTCCATCCTCGAGCGCACTCTTCGTGGACTGGTTTGTTCGCGCGAGGTCCCCTTGGAGGTGAGACAACGCTCCTTCCCGCTTCTGGCGAGATGGACGTATTGGTTGTCAACAATGGTCAAGCCATTGTTGTCGACAGCCGGAACGGCAACGAAAGCTTCAAGATACCGCTCGCAGGCATACAAGGCGTGCTGAAATCGAATGGCGAGATTGTAGTCTGCTGGAATCAGACGGATGTTGTCGCTGTCGACAAGTCAGGTCCGCGATGGAGCATTGTATCTCTGTCATGGGACGGATTTGAAGAGATGCAATTACAAGGCGGCCGATTAGTGGGTCTGGCGTGGGACGCGCCGTCGCAGCAGTGGTGCGAATTTGACGTTGACGCGATGAGCGGAGTTGTCGCTGGAGGTGTCGAGCACGCACACCCAGATTACATGTACGTTGATTATCGCGAAGCAAAGTAGATGCGCCTGTCATTACGCCGTGGACTTGATCCGATTCGGTGGACATCTTTCAAGAGGTGGGTACGATGTCTGCAATGTCCGAGCCCCGCAGCCGCCGGCCCCGGCGGCGCTTCACCGATGACTTCAAGCAGCAGGCCGTCCGCCTGGTCATCGACGAGGGCAAGAGCGTGACCGCAGTGGTGAGGGTCAGGATGAAGCGCTACATGCGATGGACCGCTCGGGAGATCACGGGCCTGCCCTCCGACCAGGAGGTGCTCGTGACAGAGGTCAGTGAGACCGGACGGGTACTGAGGGAGATTGCCCTCGAGTCCGTCGGAGCAATGGTCTTCCGTGCTCCGTCGCCCCTTTGCGCCGCGACTTCTGTTCGACCTGCAGATCGTCGAGGCACCGGAAGCCGCTTGTGTCGTCTCGGTCGAGGAGTTCGAGGTGTTGTGGTGCGGAGCGAACGGTTCACGCCGGATCTGACGATGTCGCTTCGCGCTTGGGGCGGCAACGCTCTACGGCCAGTGAACGACAGGACTCACGGATGACTCGCATAGGCTGCTGTCGCGAATGTGCTGTATGGGAGAAGGACGATGTCCGTATCAGGTGCTCTGAAGCTAGCAGTACTGCTGCCGTTTTCTGTAGTATTCTTGGTGTTTCTCGCCGCGTCGGCGGACTTGATCGGCGAGGGCCAGGCGCAATGGGTAGCTATGTCCGTGGTCGTACTGAGTCTATGGGCTTCGCTGAATATCAAGTGTCCGCGGTGCGCACAGATGGCGGGTATTACCTGGTACGGGACGTCGCCTTTCAATCGCAGGTGCCAACGCTGCGGACTGGACCTCTCGAAGGTACGATGGCGCGGTGACAGACCGCACGACACTGATGTAGCGTCAGATGGCCTCACGAGATACGAGAGCGGCGCCAGTGCACCGCCTGAGATGACAAAGTCTCTAATTCTCATCCTTGTCGGATCATTCGCAGCCATACTGAGTGCAATGGTGCTGTTGACTCAGAGGAGACTCTACGTACAGGTCGCTCTGACGACGATCGTCGCAACGAGCGTTCTCACCATCGTGTTATGGCGGTGGAGACAACGATAACATGGTATCGACAGGGCTCGAGGAGAGGCGGTGTACTGGCCGGCGACGCGTTTGGTGTCTCGTCGTTGTCCTTGGAGTGTGCGGCCTGTCAGCGGCGTGCAGGAGCGGGATCACTCGGATTGGAGATGTCGTATCGGTGGGACGATGTCAGGTGCGACTGGTCTATCGTCCGGGAAGGGCTCTCTACGGTGACGTGTACATGCAGACACTCGCCCCGGACGGCAAGGAAATGCGTGTGGTTCACGTCACAGACATCGACATGCCTCCAGAGCAATTCGACATCATCCACCTGCGAATTGACGATGGCCCCCTGGTTCGCGCGTACATGGAAGGACACGAGCGCGAGCCGTACGAAGCCGTCGCGCCGGTGCCGCGTGAGTGCCGTGA
>CAYRAE010000425.1:0-3464 GCA_964422175.1 uncultured Luteitalea sp.
CGTTCGGCGCCGGTCGGGATGTAGCGCAGCCTGGTAGCGCACCTGAATGGGGTTCAGGGGGTCGCGAGTTCGAATCTCGCCATCCCGACCAATCAATTCCAGCACAACTGAAGAGGCGAAGGACGGCGAAACCTGAATTGGGTAGCGCATGGGTAGCATTCACGCTGCTGCTACCCGCGGTCCGTCCGTGGCAGCGCGCGCTGCTTGCTGGCCTGTGACGGACGGCGCGCCGGGTCAGGAAGACCGGCGGGTCTGGGTGGTGGGTCGCGACGAGCGCGCGAGGCTGTCAGGCGGTCACGACGGCCATGGGTTGCCACCGATCCCGATGCCGATTCCAAGGCCGACACCGAGGGCGAGTCCCCGCACGAACGGTGACGGTGGGAGCCGCAAGGTGAATCGCTCGCGTCGGGCGTCGTAGTCGATGACATGACCCGCCTGGCGCAGGTCGTCGACGAGCCCGCCGATCGCGACGACCTCCGCGCCCGACAACCCTTGACGGCCAGCACGAACGAATGCCTCGAACAGATCCGGCGAGGACGGACTCACGATGCCCTCCCTGATAAGACCGCTGCGATCCCACCCTGTCAAGGGTGGAGTCGGCCACCGGCAGCGCTGAATCGCAGGGCGGTCGACCCTCGATGACGACAGCGGTCTCTCGCCCGTGAGCTTCTGTACACCGTCAGCCGCTATATCGCCGTCAGTCGTTCCGCGGCGCGGGCGAAGTGGTCGCGGGCCTTGCGCAGCGCCGTGACGCTCGGGGGGCGGTGCCAGAGCTCGATGCCATCGAGCAGGTCGTGCGCCTGGCCGAGCGCGTGGCGGAGCATGTCTGCATCCACGGGGAGTCGCGCGCGAGGACGATGGGTGAGGGCGTCGAGGGCCGTGATGGCGCGCGCGATGTCGGCGACGAGTTCGTGCGCGAGGTGGTCGAGCACGGGCAGGCGCACCGTGAGGTCGTCGCTGTCCCGCGCAATGTCGATCACCGCCTGCGTGCGCTGCTGCCATCCACGCAGCGCGCGTCGCACCGCATCGGGCACGTCGAGGGCGCTGCTGTCGTCGCGGTCCACGCGCGCATTATGCCGCGCGTGCCACGACGCGGAGCCGCCGGATCGAGGGTCCGACGCGACTCACCATTGACAGGTATCGAATGGCTCACCACAATTCGCGCCAGTCGCATCGATGTTCGGTCCCCGTGCCTGCTGCCCGGCGACCGACGCTGCTCCGAGAGGTCCGTGCCATCGTGGATGCCCCATCTCGTCCTGCCGTCACGCGTCGCGTCTTCCTCGGCGCCACCGCCGCCGGTCTTGCGTCGGTCATCCATCGTCCTGCGTTTGCGCAACCCGTCGCGCCGAGCGACCAGATCCGCCTGGCTCTCATCGGGGTCGGCGGCATGGGGACCGGGCGGCTCACCGAGTTCATGAAGGAACCCGGTGTACGCATCGCCGCCATCTGCGACGTCGATGGCCGTCATCGAGACGCCGCGATCGCGCGCGTGCAGGCGACGCTCGGATACGCGCCGAGAGGGGAGGGCGACTTCAGGCGCGTGCTGCTGGACAGGGAGGTGGATGCCGTCGCCATCCAGACACCCGATCACTGGCATGCGATCGCCGCCGTTCAGGCGATGGAGGCCGGCAAGGACGTCTTCGTCGAGAAGCCGCTGTCCTACAGCGTGGCGGAAGGGCGGGCCATGGCCGACGCCTCGTCGCGGTACGCCCGCGTCACGCAGATGGGCAATCACATCCACAACACGGGGCGCAACTATCGCGACGTGGTGGAACTCGTGCGGTCCGAGTCGCTCGGGCGCATCACACGCGTGCAGTGCTGGAAGACCTGGGACAGGCCGCTCACCAACGAAGAACCCGCGACCAGACCTGCCGAACTCGACTACGACTTCTGGCTGGGCCCGGCGCCGGCACGTGCGTACACCCCGCTGCGTTCGCATCGCACGTTCCGCAACTTCTGGGACTACTCGGGCGGTACGTTCATCGACTTCTGGTGCCACATCATGGACGTGGCCGTTTGGGCGCTCGATCTCGGCGCGCCTCGTTCCGTGTCGGCGATGGGCGGCCGATTCTTCAACACGGACACGACCGAAACGCCCGACACGCTCGACGCGATGCTGGAGTACGAGCGCCTGCTCGTGTCCTTCAGCCTGCGTCCCGCGCCGCCCGCCGGCTTCACGCACATGGGGGGCATCGGCTGCGTGTTCGAGGGAACCGAGGCCACGCTCGTCACCAACTACGGCTCGAACGAAGTGTGGGTGAAGGGGAAACTCGTGGCGGATTTCCCGCGGCCGACTCCGACCATCCCCGATTCACCAGGCCATCTGCGCGAATTCCTCGACGCCATTCGATCGCGCAACGTCGACACGACGTGCAACGTGCGCTATGGGCACCGGCTCACCAAGCTCGGGCTCCTGTCCAACATCGCCTACAGAACCGGACGCCGGCTCGCCTGGGACGACCAGCGGGAGCGGTTCGTGGGTGACAGCGATGCGAACAAGTACCTGTCCAGGCGGTTCCGGAAGCCCTACACGCTCTGAGACGGCGTCGGTGCCAGGGGTGTGAACCCCCGGCGTCGACATCAATGGAGGCGTACTCCACCTCAATGCACAGGTGGTCTCCGCGTCAGTACGGAGGACTCGTCCGCCGAAGCGTCGAAGACGCGAAGGTGGATGCGCTCGGCCGTGGTTCGTGGTAATCAGTAAGAGGATGCTCGACTTTCTCGTGCGCCTCACGCGCGTGGTGCACGGAACGATCGGCATCACAGAACCGCGGCCAGAGCAGGAACATTACGTCGCGTTGCTCTGGGTGGCACTCTTCCTCGTGCTCACCGGTGTCTTCGTGATCGGTCTCTTCGTGATCGGCTGATCGGGTGTCCTGTCCCCCGCGCATGGTGCGTGTGGGGGCTCGTCGAGGGAGTCACGTCACCATGGGTATGCTCGAACAGCTTCTCGGCGCCGGCAACGGCGCCACCGTCGATCAGATCGGCCGCCAGGTCGGGCTCAACTCCGCACAGACCACGTCGGCTCTCGAAGCGCTGCTGCCGATGGTGGCTGCCGGCTTCCAGCGGAACGCGTCTTCGTCAGGGGGGCTGGGGAGCCTGATTGGTGCGCTGGCCGGCGGTGGATCGTCGGCCGGCCCGCTCGACATGCTGTCCCGACTGGGGCAGGCGTCGACCGTGACCGACGGCAACGCGATCCTCGGTCAGATCTTCGGCAGCAAGGACGTCAGCCGGGAAGTGGCGGCGCGCGCCTCGGCCCAGACGGGCATCGGCCCCGACGTGCTCAAGGCGCTGCTGCCGATCGTCGCGAGCATGGTGATGGGCGCCATGGCCAAGGGCGCGGCGCCCGGGGGCTCCCCGCAGGGACAGGCTGCGGCACCTGGCGGCGGCGGCCTGTTCGACATGCTCACGCCGATGCTCGACGCCGATGGCGACGGCTCGGTCATGGACGATCTGGCCGGCAT
>CAYRAE010000426.1:0-3452 GCA_964422175.1 uncultured Luteitalea sp.
CCTGCTGATCGCCCACGGCACCGGCCAGCGGAATCGACGTGCCGAACAGGTCGGCGGTTGTTTCGCCGTACACCTCGCTGTTGCCGCGAATCTCAGGCAGCATCTCGCGCGGCACGTCGAGCAGCGCCAGCAGCTCATCGTCCCAGTCGAGCGTGTGGATGTTGAACATCAGCGTGCGCGACGCGTTGCTCACATCCGTCACGTGGAGCCTGCCGCCCGACAGGCGCCACAGCAGGAACGTCTCGATCGTGCCGAACAGGACCTCGCCGCGCGCCGCTCGCGCGCGCAGCCCCTCGTGCGTGTCGAGGAGGTGCTTCACCTTCGTGCCCGAGAAGTAGGCGTCGACCACGAGTCCCGTCTTCGCGCGAATCGTGGCCTCGTGTCCCTGCGCCTTGAGCCTGTCGCAGATGCCCGCGCTCACGCGGCTCTGCCACACGATCGCGTTGGCCACGGGCTTGCCCGTCGCCTTCTCCCACAGCACCGTCGTCTCGCGCTGGTTGGCGATGCCGATGGCGGCGACGTCGGTCGACGTGAGGCCGGCCTTCGCGATCGCCTCCCTCGCGACGGCGATCTGCGACGACCAGATCGCCTCCGGATCGTGCTCGACGAGCGCCGGTCCGGGGAAGATCTGCGGGAACTCCTGTTGCGCCTGCGCGATGACGCGGCCATCGCGGCCGAACACGATTGCGCGACTTGATGTGGTGCCTTGATCGAGAGCGAGGATGACGGACATGGGAGGCTCAGGGATTGTGGCTTACGGCTTACGGCTTAGGGCTTAGGGCTTAGGGAAAGGTAAAAGGCAAAAGGCTGCGTGATGGAGGCCAGGGGCTTCCACCTTCGCCAAGGCTCCGGCGGACAAGTCAGCCCCCGGCACGCGGCCGGGTGATGCACAGGTCGTACAGGGTGCCGCCGAGGACCGCGCCGACGCAGGGGGCGATGATGGGGACCCAGAAATAGCTGTTGGCGGCGGTGAAGACTCCGGGGCCCCAGCCGGCGAGCGCGGTGAACAGGCGCGGACCGAAATCGCGAGCGGGATTGATCGCGTAGCCCGCGTTGACGCCGAAGGCCATGCCGATGCCCATCACCGCGACGCCGACGAGGACGGGCACGAGGCCCGCCTGCGGCGGCGCGTTCTGCGAGTCGGTGAGCGCGAACACGGCCGCGATCAGCAGTGCGGTGCCGACGACCTGATCGATGAAGCCGCCGAACGTGGAGAGATACGGGGCGGGGTAGGTCGCGAAGATGCCTGCCGTGCCCTGCGCGCCGGCGATCTGCCGCACGCCGCCGTCGAACGCGGCGAATGCTTCGTGATACGTGGCGTACACGATGGCCGCGCCCACGAATGCCCCGAGCATCTGTGCGATCACGTACGGGCCTACGCGGCTCCACGGAAACCCGCGTCGCAGCGCCAGCGCCAGGGTGACTGCCGGATTGAGGTGCGCGCCGCTCACGCCCGCCGACGCATAGACGCCGAGGATGACGGCGATGCCCCAGCACAGATGGATCGAGAGCGGACTGCCCGCGCTCCCGCCGCTGAGGACCGTCTGTGCGACGACGCCGAGGCCGAAGGTGAGAAGGATGGTCGTGCCGAAGAATTCGGCCAGGGCTTCACGCATCGCTGTTCCTATCCTGATTGACTCACCGACTTGAGGTCGGCACGTTGGTCCGCGTACGACGTCGCGAAGCTGGCCACGCGCGGGTCGTGCGTCCAGCCGAGGCGGCGGCAGGCATCCTCGTAGAGCGCGGGCCACCAGTTTTCGTGCTGCGTGAGTCCGTCGCGCCGCCACGCGTCCCAGTCCATGAGCACGCGCGACCACGCGCGGTCACCCGCCTCGAGGGCCTCGGCCTGGCTCGACATCGCGGAAACGTACCACTGCTTGCCGATTCGCGCGTGCAGGACTTCGTCGGCCCAGTCGTAGTCCTGGAACGTGATCGCCAGCGCCGAACCCGCCGCCTGCGCCACCTCCCACTCGTAGCGCTTGCCGTGGCGCGGCATCAGGCCCTGCTCGATGAAGTACAGCACCGCGTGGCGATCGAGGGCGTCGAGTTGCGTGTTCAACCCGAGCGACCACGTGAAGTTCACGCGCACGCGCGACGGCCAGTCCACGCCGAGCTCCGCAAACAGCGCCTCGCCCATCATCGCGTGACGCGCCTCGTCCCACAGTTGCCGCGTCATGTCGTGGACGTACGCCCATGGCTTGCCCGTCGTCTCGACGATGATGCTGGCCATCATCTCGGGAACGTCGATCTCCCGGAGCCGTTTGTAGGCGAGCATCAGCAGCTTGGGTTCGGCAGGGAACGACGACTCGTAGATGAACGCTTCCGCGTTCACGCCCATGTTGTAGGGATCGGAGAAACGCGCGTCGCGCTGCGGCAGCGGATCGAACGACCGTGGCGTCTGCGAGAACCGCGGCGACGGACAGTCGGGTGGATGCGCGATGGTGCCGTCGAGCCCGCCAGCGGCCGCCAGCGCGGCGCGGAGTTCGTCGATCCAGGGCGACGAGGGCTCCTCGATCGCCGTGAGGGCCGTGGCGGCCCTGATGCCGGATGCCAGCACGTCGGCCAGATCCAGGCGCGCATGGCGGAGCAGGTGGCGCGTCGGCGCATCGGCCAGCGGGTGGGCGCTCGCCAGCAGCGTCGCGCAGGCATCGTCGAGGGCCGGCAGCAGCACGGTGTAGAGCGCCGCGCAGAGATGCGTGGCGTCGGGGGCCGCGGCCACTTCGTCGAGCGCCAGTTGCAGCGCCGGCGGTGGCGGTTCCTCGAGGCCGAGCGGCGGCTCGCGCATCTCGCCGACCCGACGACGGATTGCCGTCACGAGTTCGGCGAGCAGCCACGCGTGGTGGCTGTAAAGCATCTTCAGCTCGTACTGCGGCTCGCTGGTGATACGCGCGACGAGCACGCCATGTGCGGTTCGCGCCACGGCGTGGATGCGCTTGAGGCGGTCGACGGTGACGTCGACGCTCAGGCCCGCCGCCGTCGCCTGCTCGATGGAGCAGAGTCCGGCCATCGGGGGCAGTCCGGGGACAGGCGGTGGGGCACTGCGCATGAGACGTCGCGCAGTATGGCACGGACCCGGCAACCGGCAATCGGCAACGGGCAACCGGCGCCGCCTCCGCGCTGGCGTGCTCCGGCCCGGCAGGCTCCACCGGATATCCGGGGCCCACGATGTAGGGGCGTATCCCGACGGGACCTGCGCGTTCGTAATTCGTAAGTTGTACGTTCCCTGTCGCGTTGCGCCGTCGAACGTCGATCGCTCGCGGATCGAACACGCCGGATCGCAAATTTTCCTGTGAACTTCGCGCTGTTTGCGTCCGTCTACGAGGCCGGTTCATACGCGGGACCGCGCCAGTCGTTCGACTCATACCCACTGGCGTGGCGACTCCGGCGAACACCGCGGGCCTGTCTCGCGGCATCTCGGGAGCAATCATGCACAGCACGTATTCATCCTTCAT
>CAYRAE010000427.1:0-3450 GCA_964422175.1 uncultured Luteitalea sp.
GAGCGCGAGGCGCAGGCCGGCCTCACGCCGGCGCTGACTGACGACGTAGTTGAGCGTGCCGTAGAGACCAATACAGGCGAGCGCCAGCGCCGCGGCGGCAAATGCCACGAGCAGCATCATCCGCAGGCGGTTCTGCGCGTAGGCGTCGCCGATCCGTTCGTCGAGCGGCGCGATGTCGTACACCGACCGCAACGGTTCGAGCGCCTTCACTGTCGTGCGGACCGCATGTGCGAGCGCCATGGGATCGCCCGCCGTGCGCACGAGAAACCGCGGCGTCGGGTTGACTGCGCTCGCGCAGTTGTACACGGTCGGCCCGGGAGCCACATCGAGACCCTGCTCGCGTGCGTCGCCCACGACGCCGACGATGCGGCTCGGGTCGTCGCCCATGCCGGTGAGATGGAGTCCGACCGGCGAGCGATCCGGCAGGTAGCGCGTCGCGAAAGCCCGATTCACCAGCGCGAGCGGCTGCCTTCCTGTGGGGCAGAGTTCGCCTGCCAGCAGCGGGATCCGCAGTGTGGAGAAGTAGTCGCGCGAGACGGATCGCACTTCGGCGGTCATCGACGCCTGGCTGTCGCCGCTGCGTTCCGCGAGCGTCAGCGTGTCCTGGTATTGCGCTGGCGTGCCGGGAAGTGTCCAGGATGTCGCGGCATCGTCGACGCCCGGCAGTCGGCGGAGGGCGTCGAGTGTGTTCTCGACACGCTGGACGAGGCGCTGGAAGTCGCCGGTCTCCGCCCACGTACCACTGATGCGGAACGTCAGCACGCCGCGCGGGTCGAAGCCGGGGTCGACGCGCGAGAGCTCGAGGATGCTGCGCCCGAGAAGGGTGGCTCCTGTCAGCAGGGTGACAGACAGCGCTACCTGAGTGCCGACGAGCAGCCACTGTACGGTGCTGCGCGTGGCCACCTGCGTTCGGCTGGTATCACGCACGACACCCGACGCATCGCCGCGCGCGCCGCGAAGCGCAGGGAGCAGACCGCAGACGAGCGTGACGCTCACGGCCGTCACGAGCGTGTACGCGAGCACCGATCCATCGATGGCGATCTCGTCCATCCGCGGCAGGTCGATGGTGGCCCGGCGCAGTGCGGCAATCGCCCACGCGCCAACGAGCAGACCGAGCACGCCACCGGTGACCGCCAGCACGCCGGCCTCCGTGAGCAACTGGGCGACAACCGTTCGTCGCGACGCACCGAGCGACAGACGCACGGCGATCTCCTGCTGACGCTTGGTGGCTCTGGCGAGCAGCAGCGCCGCGATGTTCGTGCACGCGATGAGCAGCAGCACGGTCACCGACCCGAAGAGCAGCCAGAGCGACGCGCCAACGTCACCGATCGCCGCATCCTTGAGCGGTTCGAGGCCGATGCCGATTCGTGCGTCGGTCTCGGGATGCTGCACGCCGAGCTGACGCTGCACCGCGGTCAGATTCGCGCGCGCCTGCCGAGGCGTGACGCCGGGCGCGAGGCGACCGATGCCCGAGTACCACGTCGCGTCCCGGATCTGCGCCAGCCTGGGATTGATGCCCTGCGCCATCCATACGTCGACGCTTCGATCGGGAACGCGGAAGGCAGCAGGCATCACGCCGACGATGGGGTAGGAGGTCGTCCCGATGCGGAGCGTGCGCGCGATCACGCCGGGGTCGGCGGCGAAGCGTGCGCGCCAGTAGCGGTCGCTGATGACCACGGCGCCCTGTCCGCCGGTCACGTAGTCCTCGTCAGTGAAGCCGCGACCGAGCGCCGGCGCCACGCGCAGGACTTCGAGGAAGCGCGGCGCCACCCAGGCGCGTCGGAGCTGCTCGGGCAGATCCCCAGACGTCTCCGCCACGTCTTCGGTGTAGTAACCGGTGATGCCGTCGAACGTCGTGTTCAGCCGATGCCATTCGTCCAGACGCACGGGAGCGATGGGCGTCTCGCCACCCTCGTCGCGCACCTGGCTGAGACGGACCAGCCGATTGCCATCGGGAAACGGCAGCGGTTGCAGCAGCACGGCGTTGATGGCAGAGAACACCGCGGTGTTGGCGCCGATGCCGAGCGCGAGAGTGACCACCACGGCCAGCGTGAAGCCGGGTGTGCGGAGCAGCCCGCGTGTAGCCTGCCGCAGGTTGCGGCGAGTGGCGTCGAGCCAACCGGCCGCGTCGATGTCGCGGACGTGTTCGACCTGCGCGGTGCGCGCACCGAATCGGACCCGCGCGCGCCGATGCGCCTCATCGTCGCTGAGCCCTTCCGCGCGGAGGTCGTCGGCGCGCTCGGCGAGATGGAAGTCGATTTCGCGCGCGATGTCGCGAGACGTGTGACCGGGGTGAAGCGCGTTCCAGATACGTCGAATCCACGACATGGGATGGTCCTTGGAGGCTTACGGCCTACGGCTCACGGCTCACGGCTTACGGTCAAAGACAAAAGGTCAGGCGTGGCGCAGGACGCGTCCGACGCCCTCGGTCAGTCGGGCCCAGCTGGCTTCTTCCTGCGCGAGCTGGCGGCGGCCGGCCGCGGTGAGCGCGTAGAAGCGCGCCTCGCGGTTCTTTTCGGTGATGCCCCATTCGGAGCGCAGCCAGCCCTGTTGCTCCATGCGATGGAGCGCCGGATAGAGCGAGCCCTCCTCGACGCGCAGGAGGTCGTCGGAGATGCGCTGGATGTGCGTGGTGATTGCGTAGCCGTGCATGCGTCGCGTGCCGGCGAGCGTCTTGAGGACGAGCAGGGCGAGCGTGCCCTGAAGGATGTCGTTCTTCTGTGGCGGCATGTCTACCTAGCTATATAGGCATATCTAGCTAGGCAATGGTAAGCAGGCGAGTCCGCAGTGTCAACAGGGAGACACGCAAGCTCGGTCGTGGTGTCTGGTGAGGGCCCGGGATCGTCTGATGTTCTCCGCGGTGGAAGGCCGTTGGTCCGGCGCGTCGACGGTCGGCGCGTCTTGACGTCCGCGCTGGCGCGGAGCGAGCATGCCGCGCATGCTCATCGGTATCGTGTGTCGAGGCGTGCTGCTCGTTGCCGCGCTGTCGGCGCTGGGGTGTGGTGGGGGAGGGTCGGGCAATCCCGTGACGCCAACACCGCCTGTTGCGACACCTCCGCCAACCACGCCGCCGCCGACTCCCACCCCCACGTATGCCTTCGCCGTGTCGGGCCGCGTGATCGCCAGCGGAACCGGCGCGCCGATAGCAGGGGCCACGTTGACGTTCGCCGATGGCCAGCCGACGCAGAGTGCATCCGACGGCACGTTCCGCTACACGAGCCAGACCAATCCGTCATCCACGCCGTACGCCGTCCAGGTGACGGCGCCCGGTCACGTCGATCGCGCGCTCTGCCTGAACTGGCAGCGCGAGCGCACCGACGTCAGGCTCGATCTCCTGCCGCTCGCCGCCCCGTTCTCGATCGATTTCTACAGGCAGCTGGTGAGGAACGATCTGGAGCGGCGTGGGGAACTGGAGGTGCTGCGCCGGCTGACGCGATCGCCGTCCTTCTA
>CAYRAE010000428.1:0-3406 GCA_964422175.1 uncultured Luteitalea sp.
GTACATCGAGATGACGATGCCGCCGACGATGACGCCGAGGAACGAGATCATGATGGGCTCGAGCAGCGTGAGCAGTCCGGCCACCGCCGTGTCGACCTCGTCCTCGTAGAAGTCGGCGATCTTGGACAGCATCATGTCGAGCGCGCCCGTCGCCTCGCCCACGCCGATCATCTGCGTGACCATCGGCGGGAACACCTTGGTCTCCTGGAGCGGCTTGGACACCGTCTCGCCGCGCTCGATGCTCGCGCGCGTCTCCATGATCGCGTCCTCGATGATCGCGTTACCCGCGGTCCGTGCGGTGATCTCGAGACCGTCGAGCAGCGGCACGCCGGAGCTGATGAGCGTGGAGAGCGTGCGGCAGAACCGCGCCACCGCCACCTTGCGCAGGATGAGGCCGAGAATCGGCGCCTTCAGCAGCAGCCTGTCGATCGTGTGGCGGCCCTGGTTGGTCCTGTAGTACGTCCGGATCGCGAACGCGATCGCGGCCAGCGCCATGATGAGGAGCGGCCCATACGCCACCAGCCCGTTGCTCATCGCGATGACGATGCGCGTGGGCAGCGGCAACTGGGCACCGAGTCCGGCGAACATCTGCGCGAACGTCGGGATGACCTTCCACAGGATCACCGCCACGACGATGGCGGCGATGATGATGACCGCGACGGGATAGATCATCGCGGACTTGACCTGCGAGATGAGCTTGACGTTCTTCTCGATGTAGGTCGCGAGGCGCTTCAGGATCGTGTCGAGGATACCGCCCGCCTCGCCCGCCTGGATCATGTTGGTGAACAGCGCGTCGAACGTGCGCGGATGCTTGCGCATCGCGTCGGCGAGCGACATGCCGCTCTCCACGTCCTCGCGCGTCTTCAGGATCGTGGCGGCGAAGCGCTTGTGCGGTTCCTGACGCCCCAGGATGTCGAGACACTGCACGAGCGGCAGGCCCGCGTCGATCATCACGCTGAACTGCCGCGTGAAGATGGCGAGGCTCTTGGCGGGCACCGAGCCGCCGGGCTTGGGCATCGCCCCGCGCGAGGCCTTCGCCTTCACGGGATCGATGCGGGTGATCAGGATCTGCTCGCGGCGCAGCGAGGCGACGGCCGCTTCGAGCGACTCCGCCTCACGCTGGCCGTTGATCGTCTCGCCACCCCTCGTGCGTCCGGAGAATGCAAACGCCTGCATCAGGTCAACCTCTCAAGAACGGGCCTTCGGCAATCGGCCTTCGGCCTTCGGCAATCGGCCATCGCATCCGACCGTTGGTCATGGGCCGTCGACTTCACTACCGGCGAACCGGGACGCCCGGTGCCATCGAACGGTGCATGCCGGCGCCTGGCACCACGCCGGTGCCGCGCTGGATCATTTCCTGCAGCTCTTCCTTCATCGACGAGGCCGACATCGCCGTCTCCAGCGTGATCTGCCGCGCCATGTACAGCGACGCCAGGCACTGGTTCATCGTCTGCATGCCGAGCTTCTCCTGACCGGCCTGCATCATCGAGTAGATCTGGTGCACCTTGTCGTCGCGAATCAGGTTGCGGATGGCGGGCGTGGGCACGAGGATCTCGAGCGCCACGACGCGGCCCTGTCCGTTGGACCGGCGCAGCAGCGACTGACACACGATGCCCTCGATCACGAGGCTCAGCTGCGTGCGGATCTGCGACTGCTGGTGCGCCGGGAAGACGTCGATGATGCGGTTGATCGTCTGCGCGGCGGAGTTGGTGTGCAGCGTCGCGAAGGTCAGGTGGCCCGTCTCCGCGATCCGCAGTGCCGACTCGATGGTCTCGAGGTCGCGCAACTCGCCGATGAGCACGACGTCGGGGTCTTCACGGAGCGCGGCGCGCAGCGCGAGGCCGAAGCCCTGCGTGTCGCTGTGCACCTCGCGCTGGTTCACGAGACAGCCCTTGTGCTGGTGCACGTATTCGATCGGGTCCTCGATCGTGAGGATGTGCTCGTTGCGCTCGGTGTTGATCTTGTCGATCATCGCCGCGAGCGTCGTGGACTTGCCGCTGCCGGTGGGTCCGGTGACGAGCACGAGGCCGCGCGGGCGCTCGGAGAGCTTGGCGAGGATCGGCGGCAGGTTCAGTTCCTGGAACCCGCGGACCTTCTCGGGAATGAGACGGTAGACGGAGGCGACCGCGCCGCGCTGGTTGAAGATGTTGCAGCGGAAGCGGCCCACGCCGCGGATGCCGAAGGAGAAGTCGAGCTCCTGCGTCTCCTCGAAGCGCTTCTTCTGGGCATCGGTGCAGACGCTGTAGGCGAGCTGTTTGGTCTCGGGCGCGGTGAGGGCCGGGAGCTTGAGCGGCACGAGCTTGCCGTGCACGCGCACCGTCGGCGGCGCGGCTGTCGTGAGGTGGAGGTCGGAGCCGTTGAGCTCCACCGTCGTCTTCAGCAGTTCGGGCAGTGTGGCCATGATGTCGAGGTCCCGCCAGCCTGTCGGCGCGAGCGGTGTGCGGCCCCGGCACATCCGGCCGCAGACCGCGCACGGCGCTCACGCGCCAGCCCACCAATCGGCAGGCCGCCTCGCGACGTGAACGCGTGCCCGTTGCGCAGTGCAACCCCGACGCCAGAATCGTCAGCCACGGCGCAACGCCGACACACGTCCGTAACAGGTTCAATCAACACGACTTGCATGAGCGCGCCCCGCGCCGACCGCAGGCGCGGGCTCGCGGAGATGGCGGTATTTGCGTACCGCCCGTGACGGAGGAACGACATTTCTGCGATCGGGGACACGGCGGGCTCACGGCTTACGGCTTACGGCGCAAGGCGCAAGGCGCAAAGTCTACGGTCCACCGCTTGCCGGTTGCCTCGCTGTTCGGTGCCCGGAGTACGGTTGCCCGTTGCCGGTTGCCGGTTGCCGGTCCCTACTTGACCGTTTCCCTCGTGACTTCCTCGGTGGTGGTCAGGCCGTCCTTGACCTTCAGGAGGCCACTGTGGCGGAGGGTGATCATCCCCTCGTCGATCCCCTTCTTGCGGATGTCGAGGGCGGAGGCACCGACGAGGATCAGCTCGCGGAGTTCGTCGGTGATCTCGAGCACCTCGTAGAGGCCGACGCGGCCCTTGTACCCCGTGTTGTTGCACGTGTCGCAACCGGTGCCGCGCATCGGGGTCACCGTCTGCGCCTCCTCGGCCGTGAAACCGATGTCCATGAGCGTCTGCGGCGGCAGCGGATGCGGCACCTTGCACTTGGTGCACACGCGGCGCACGAGGCGCTGGGCGCAGATCAGGTTCACCGAACTCGCGACGAGGAAGGGCTCGATGCCCATGTTCATGAGCCGGCTGACGGTGCTCGGCGCGTCGTTGGTGTGCAGCGTGGAGAGCACGAGGTGGCCCGTGAGCGCGGCCTTCACGGCGATCTCCGCGGTCTCGAAGTCACGAATCTCGCCGACCAGGATCGTGTTGGGGTCCTGGCGCAGGA
>CAYRAE010000429.1:0-3384 GCA_964422175.1 uncultured Luteitalea sp.
AGTCCCCCCGCGATGGCGACGGCGGTGAGGAGCATCGTGAAGCCGGCCGTCACGCCGACGATGACGTTCTGGTCGAGGAGGCTGGTAAGCGATCGATAGCCGATGCTGCCTGGGAGCAGGAGGAGCAGGCCCGGCACGAGTGCGACTGATGCGGGGCCGTAGCCGCGCCTGTCGTACAGGTTCGCGAGCGCGCCGACGACGAAGGCGCCGATCGATGCGGCGATGGCCGGTGCGAACGAGAGCGCGGCAAGGCGCACCGTGGTGTAGCCGATCGCGCTCGACAGCCACAGCCACGGGAAGTCGCGCAGTCGCGCGCGCAGGAGGACGCCGAACGCCAGTGGCGCGATGCCGAGCGCGAGCGTGAGGCTCCATTCGGGCAGTCGTCGCGGCGCCAGCGAGCGCACCTCGCCGACGATCAGCTCCGCCACTTCACCGCCGACGGCCACGCCGAACGCGATCGCGATGAAGACGAGGAACGCTCCGCTGAGTCGCGCGGTGCCCGCCGCCAGGTGGCGTCGCGCCAGTTCCGTCATGGCCACCGTGACGGTGAGGCCCGGCAGCAACGCGATGACGCCGCCGAGCGTGGCCGTCGGGATCGACAGTCTGACGCTGCTGGTCGACGCCACGCAGTGGACGAGCAGCGACACGGCGAACGCCGCCACGAGCTCGAACACGTGCGTGCCGTGCGGCAGCTTCTTCGACGCGAGCGAGATCGCGCCCGTCAGCAGGCCCGCCACGCCCGCGACCATCACTTCATCGAGGCCGCCCTCCAGCACGCGACAGATCGCGGCCGACGCCAGGCCGTACGCGAGGATCGGTACGATCGGTCGCGAGATCGCGGGCATCGCCATGATCGCGTCGATCCGCGCCGACCCTTCGAGCACGCTGACCTGCCCCGCCTCGACCTCGCGCGCCACGGCATCGAGGCGCGCGAGCTTGCCGAGGTCCACGTCGCCCGGATACACCCGGATGAGGTGCATGCGCTGCCGTTCCTGCGGGCCGAACGCCGCGAAGATCGACGTCGGCGTCGTGAAGAAGGCGGCTTCGAGGTCGAGCCGCTCGCACATCGCGAGGAGCGCGTATTCGAGCGCGTCTGCAGACAGACCGTACACGTGCAGCGCGCGACCCAGCCGCAGCACGAATCCGACCGCCGCATCGTCTGTCGCCGTCTGCAAGGTCTCCGTGTCGGTCATGGCTGCTGCGTGAACGCGCGTGCCGTCTCGATCGCGTCGCCCTCGACGATGTCGTCGATCGCGGCGGCGTCGCCGACGATCGACCCGATGATGGTGTAGGCGAAGTCGAGCCGCGCGTTGTCGACGAGGTTGATGAAGATCTGGCCGTCGCCGGTGTCCGGGCCGCGCGTGGAGATGCCGATGGTGCCGCGGACGTGGCTCAGCGCCGAGAACTCGTCGCGCGAGAATGCGTCAGCGCCAGCGTACTCGTTCGCCGACGGACTTCCGCCCTGCACGACGAAGCCGGGCTCCACGCGGTGGAACGTAAGGCCGTCCCACGTGCCTTCGCGAACCTGAGTGACCAGGCGCGCCACGGCCGCCGGAGCATGACTGCCGTAGAGACGCAGCGTGAACGAGCGTCCGCTGCGCAGGCGCAGCGTGACGGTCGTCCTGTCGAGCGCGTCGACCTCGGCCGCCGTGGGCACCGGCACGCGCATCACGTGTGGTGATCGCCGTGGCGGGTGTACGCCGAGGAGCGTCGCCACACGATCGGCGACGACGGGATCGAAATCGGTGAGATGGGGACGCAGCGTCGCTTCGCGATCGGGATCGATCTTCGCGATCGCCTCGATCAGTGCCATGCGCGGATCGCGCGACGTCTCGCGATCCTGCGCCGTGATGCGCGCCAGCGCCGATCGCACCGCGGCCACCACGTTCGTCTCGCCCCTCGTCGGACTTCCGTCCTCGCCCGACTTCCCGTTCGGTGTAGCCGCCGGCCTTTCGTCCTCGCTCGACTTCCTTGTTGGTGTAGCCGCCTTCGCTGGTAGGGCCGGCTCTCCGAGCCCGGCCGTCGCTGACAGCATCGTCGCCGCTTCAAGCACCAGCTGCCCATCGTCACTCGACAGCGCGGCGACAGCCGCATCCATGACGCCCGGCAGTCCGGCCTCGCGCCACGCGACGAGCGCCGCATGGCGCACGTTGACGTTGGCGTCGCCGGCCAAACGCGTGATGACGTCGGCCTGCTTCGCGATCCCCGCGGCACGCGCGGCGTACATGCGCACCTGCCATGTGGTGGCGTCGGCTGCGCGCGTGATGAACGGCCGCGCACCCACGGCATCGGTCTTCGCGAGCGCCACGAGCGCGTGCGCGGCCTCGTGCCACGCGTCGTCGCCGGTGCCCGAAGAGCGAAGGAGGATGCTCGATAGTGCCTGGCGCCCGGTGCCCGGCGCCCCGTGCCCGTCCCCGCCGAGCGCGTCGATGGCGGCGAGCCGCACGTTGGCGTTCGCGTCGCCGAGCGCCGCTGTCGCGATCTCCGGCAGCGCGGCGCCGAACCGCGAGACGACAGCATGCCGCACGATGACAGCCGGATCGTCGAGCAACGCGCGCACGCGCGCCGCGTCCGGTTGCCGGTTGCCCGTTGCCGGTTGCCGGCGGGAGACCGCTATCACGCCCAGCCTTCTGACCTGCGCGTCGGGATCGGTGAGCGCGAGGTCGCCCTGCACCATCGACAATGCGTCGAGCGTGACGAGGCCGGACACGGCAAGGCGCCTGATCCGCGCGCGCAGGAGATCCTGCCCCGCGCCACGCACGTCTTCCGGCGTGTACAGCGACGCGAGGAGCGCCACGAGATCGGGCGCGGCGCTCTCGAGGCGCGCGCTGCGTCGGGCGAGCGCCTCGGCACCCCGCGCGATGCCGAGGCCGACGAGGGCGGGCGGGCGGCCGTCGACGGCGAGTCGCGCGGAGAGAGACCGGAGCGCACGCGCGGCAGACGAGATGTCGGCGGCGTCGAACGGAAGCCGGCCGTACGCCTCGGCGAGCGCGGTGCACACGAGGATGTCCGTCTCGCGCGTCAGTGCGTCGGCGAGCGCGCGCGCCGCCGCCGCTCGTGACGCGGGTTCCCCGGATCCGATGCTGGCGACGGCGAACGCGGCTTCGCGGCGCACGTCGAGCGAGAGCGCGGTGAGCGCCGCGATCGCGCTCGGGAGGAACTCGGCGCGTTGCGTGCGTCCGATGGCGCGCAACGCGCGCACGCGGATGTCGGGAGTGTCGCTTGCGAGCGCCGCGTCGATCGTGGCGCGCTGATCGGGCGTCGTGATGCGCGCGTTGTCGGCGCGCAGGATGGCCGTCTGCAGATCGGGGGTTGTCGTCTGCGTAGTGAAGGCCGGGCTCGGAGAGCCGGCCCTACCAACGACGGCCGGACTGGCTCCGAGTC
>CAYRAE010000430.1:0-3366 GCA_964422175.1 uncultured Luteitalea sp.
TGGACTACTACCTCGACTACGTCCTCGATTCGACGATGACCACGCTGGAACCGGCATGGAAGCCGGTGCTGACGGCGGGCGACACGTTCGCGCGTGGCAACGACGCGGGCATGGCGTACGTGCTCGAGCGTCTGGCGCCGGAGGATCTCGTGCGCGTGACGCGCAGCACGCCGGTGTATCACGCGTTGCTCTCGCGCGCAGGGGTCGCGCCGGCGGCACGTCGCGAGGCGCTCGACGCGCTTGCGACGCAGCACGGCTCGTCGACACTGCAGGAGCTCGTCGCGGCGGTGGGGCGGATCGACGGCGTGCCCGCGAAATCGACTGTGGCCGCCGACCTGCTGCAGGTGTTGGCCACGCTGCCGGCGTCGCAGCTCGCGGGTGCCCGCGGCGAGATCGAACGGCTCGCGCGAGAGGGACGCCACGACAGCGTACGCGAAGGCGCGTACGCGGCGCTGATGATCGCCGACGGCGACGCGGGGCCTGCGTGGCAGGCGTCTGCGGCATCGCCCCGTGCGCGTGTGGATGTGTTGCGCGGTGCCGCGCGCCTGCCGCAGGGGCCCGTGCTCGACAGCCTGGGCACGCGCCTGCTTCCCGAATTGCGTACGGCCTCTGCCGGCGGTGGCGCGGCGCTGCTCGCGGCGCCCGTTGCGGGACGGTACGTGCGCCTCGTGCGTCCGGGTGCATCGCAGGTACTGAGCGTGACGGAGGTCGAAGTCCTCAGTGGCGGGCAGAATGTCGCCCGCGGCGGCGCCGCCACGCAGTCGAGCATCGTCGCCGATGGCGCGAGGGGTGGTGAACCGCGGCGCGCGATCGATGGCGGCGTCGACATGGCGGCTGGCGGCGCGGATCCGCGAGCCGGCACGCATGCGTTCACGGGCGCGCAACACGATCCGTGGTGGGAAGTGGACCTCGGCGTCGAACGGCCGATCGAATCGATCCGGTTGTGGCCGGCGGGGCCGGGGGAGCGCGCGGGTGTGTCGGTCGCGGTGCTCGACGGCGATCGACGCGTGGTATTTGTGCAAGATGGCTTACGCATAGCAGGGAGCCCCGAAGTCGTGACGATCGGCGGCGACATGCGCGCGGCCGTCGATGCGGCGGGCATGCAGGTGTTGCCGCAGTTGACGGGACACGAAGCCGACGCCGTGGCGGTGCTCGCGGCGTTCATGCGCGATCCGGCGCGGCGCCAGGTGGCCATCCGCGCGATGCGCCGGCTGCCGGCGTCGGCGTGGCCGCCCGGGTCGCTGGCGCCCGTGGCCGACGCCCTGCTCGCGCACGTGAGGGAGATTCCGTCGGCGGACCGAACCGGCGCAGCGTTCCTCGAGGCCGTGGGTTTCGGTCACGAGCTCGCGGCGCGCTTGCCTGACGCGGAACGCGCGGCGTTCACCAGGTCGCTCGACACGCTCGTCGTGCGCGTCATCAGGATCGAAGCCGTGGCGGCCCAGATGAAGTTCGACCTCTCGCGCATCACTGTCGGCGCCGGCGAGGAGGTGGTGATCGAGTTCGTCAATCGCGACGAGATGCCGCACAACCTCCTCGTGGCCAAGGAAGGCGCGCTCGAAACGGTGTCGCTGGCGGCAGAGGCGATGGTGTCGTCGCCCGACGCGTTCGGCCAGAGCTTCATCCCGAAGACTCCGGAGGTGCTGTTCGCGATTCGTCTGCTGCAGCCCGGCGAGACCGTGCAGGCGCGTTTCACGGCGCCGAAGCAGCCCGGAAGCTATCCCTTCGTCTGTACCTTCCCCGGACACTGGCGCACGATGAACGGCATCGTGCAGGTGGTGCCCAGGCCCGCGCAGGTGACAACGCAATGAGAGAACCGATGACCCGGGATTCACGGTCGGCGATCGGGCGCCGCGTCGGCGCGGCAGCACTGCTGGCGGCATGTGGTGTGGCGCTGGCGCTCCTGTCAGACCGCGCACCGGTTGCGAACGCGCAGGGACGCGCGCCGCTCGTCGTCTTCGTTACGGGAGACGACGAGTACCGGTCCGAGATCACGATGCCGATGATTGCGGCGATCCTGGAGAAGCGGCACGGCCTGCGCACGTCAGTGGCGTTGGCCCGCCCCATTCCCCAGACGAAGACCAACATCGAAGGGCTCGACGCGCTGGCCGACGCGGACCTGATGGTGATGTATACGCGCTTCCGCGCGTTGCCCGACGATCAGCTCGCGGCGATCGCGAAGTACGTCGACTCCGGCAAGCCTGTCGTCGGTCTGCGAACGAGCACGCACGCGTTCATGTACCCGCAGGGCAGTCCGCACGCGGCGCTGAACGACGGGTTCGGGCGCGACGTGTTCGGTCAGCGATGGATTACGCACCACGGCAACAAGTCGACCACGTCGGTGACCATCAACGCCGAGCAGGCCAGCCACCCGGTCCTCCGCGGCGTGACGCCCTTCCAGGCGCGTTCGTGGCTCTACCACGTGATGCCGCTGAACGGACCGGCGACCATCCTGCTCGAAGGCGACAGCATCAACTCGCAGCAGACGGCGAAGGCCGCCGAGTATCCGCCGCACCAGCCCGTCGCCTGGACGCGCGAGCACAAGGGCGGCCGTGTGTTCTTCACCACGCTCGGGCACCCGGCGGACTTCTCCGAGGAGTCGATGCGACGGCTGCTGATCAACGGCATCCTGTGGGCGCTCGGCAGGGAGGTTCCCGCCGCCGGTGCCGACGCCACGCCCATCACGCCGTACGTCGCCCCGGAGAGCTTCGACCTGTCGAAGGTGCCGAAAGGAGACTGAGGGCGCCTGCCAGTAGTACGGTGGAGGGCGACATGGCTGTTGCGATTGTGAGGCTCGGAACTCCACGCCTGCCCGATGAGGGCCTCAGGCTCGGCACCGTCCGTCGTCCACCGCGCGGCGTGCCGAAGGCGGAGTTCGCGTCGCGCGATTTCTACGACGTGTGGGTGCCGATGCTGGCGCCGAGCGGGCTGCTCGTCGCGATGGCGCTCCACGCGCACGACGACAGGACATGGCGAACGTTCGTCCGCCGCTACCGCGCGGAGATGAAGGTTCCGGAGCCGTCGCACCTGCTCGATCTCCTCGCGGCGCTGTCGCACCGCACGAACTTCTCCGTCGGCTGTTACTGCGAGCACGAAGAGCGCTGTCACAGGTCGGTGCTGAGAGTCCTTCTCGCCGAGCACGGCGCCACGATGGCTGACTGACACTCTCCGCCACGGCTCAGGCGGTCAGGTGCTGACCTCCGGTACCTGCGGCGCGGTGGACGGTGTCGGCGGGCGCTCCTGGTTCCGCCATCCGGAGATCCGTCGCTCCGGCGCGGGATCTCGTGTAAGGCGTGGGGACCCCCAGCCCCACGCCTGTGACTCGCCTGCGCGACGGATCTCCTGATTTCGGACGGATGGCTCCACAAG
>CAYRAE010000431.1:0-3353 GCA_964422175.1 uncultured Luteitalea sp.
ACCCTCTCGGCGTGCGATACGGGCAGCGGTTCGGAACACGGCCAGGACGGCGTCAGCAGCCTCGTCCGACCGTTCATCGCCGCGGGGGCGAGGTCCGTCGTCGCCAATCTCTGGGCCGCCGACGATGCCTTCAGCCTCACGCTGATGCGCGAGTTCTACCAGCGGCTGTCCGCTGGCGCGGATGTCGGCGAGGCCCTCCAACAGGCCAAACTGCAGATGCTGGAGAAGTTCGGCCCTCAGGCCGTGCCGCGTCTCTGGAGCGGCCTCCTCGCTTACGGGGACACGACGGTCACACTTGCTTCCGCCCCGGGGACGGGACAGTAGGTTGATGAGCGTGGCACTCAGCGAGAGCCAGCGGCGCGACATCCTGTCGAAGGTCCTGCAGACCATCGACAAGCAGTTCATGGGCGCTGAACCGGACACGGCGGGCCTTCGTCGCGAACACGAGGACGCCATCGTCGGTAGCGCCGACGTCGATCAGTTCGAGGCGGCGGTCAACGCGATGCTCCGGGGCCTCGGCACCAGCCATGTCGGGTTCTTCCACGATAGCCGTCCGCGTGCCGCCGGGCGTGTCGCCATCGCTGCGACGTTCATGAAGACCGACACGCCTGATGGACCACGATGGATGTTCCAGGACGTGCATCCCGGCGGCGCCGCGGCTGGAGCCGGCATCAAGCCCGGCGACGTCCTGCTGACGATCGACGGCAAGGACGTCGTGCCGCCGGACGGACTCCCGTTCCAGCTCGGGACTGCTTACACGTTCACCGTCCGTCGGCCGAACGGATCGACCGCCCAGCCGACTGTTGCGGTCCCCGGTTCCAAGGAGAAGAAGCGCCCCATCGTCGTGCCGGACCAGGTAGTGACCGCCGCGAAGCTGGACGACGGGACGGGGCTGATCCGCGTCAGCATGTTCCCCGGCGTCCTCGGGATGGACGTGGCGCGTGATATGAGCAGGGCCGTCGCCGACCTCGCTGCCGACCGCCTGATCATCGATCTGCGCGGCAACACGGGCGGTGGTATCGGGTGTCTCAGGTTGATGAGTCTGATGTGCGCTGACCGGCGAGGTGTGGGCTACAGCGTCAGCCGGGCGGTCGCCAGCCGTGGCTTCGACAAGGAGCGCCTGCCGGCGTTCGACCGGATTCCGACATCGAAGCTCGGGGTTCTCCCATTGGCCATCCGCTTCGCTCGGGCGAAGCGATCCGTGGCGATCTTCACCGAAGCGCTCGGCGCCCAGAGGCACCACGGTCACACCGCCCTGCTGGTGAACGAGCACTCTTCCAGCGCTGCTGAGATGGTGGCCGCGTTCGCCTCGGAATCCGGGCTGGCAACAGTCGTCGGCACGAAGACGCCGGGTCGCCTCGTGGCAACGAGCGGATTCAAGGTTGGACAGGGCTATCGGGTGGCGCTTCCAGTGGCTGCGTACTACACATGGGAAGGCACTAACCTCGAAGGCAAGGGGGTCGTGCCGGATGTCGAGGAGCGGCTCTGCGCCGACGGCCTTGGACGGGGTGACGACAACCAGCTCCGGCGCGCCCAAGCTGAGGTCATGGGTTGTGCACCGGTCGACAACAACCCCGCCCCGGCCGAAGCGCCTGGGTAATTGGCCGTCACCGACGGCGAATCCCTTCGGCTAGCTGCTCTGCCTCATCCCGGGTGAAGTCGCCGGTGATGACTCCGAGCTGGTCGATGGGAGACCTGACCATAGGGGCCGCCAGCACATTGCCGTCGACAACGATCGCCAGCAGCCGCCCGACATTCTCAGTCGTCGCCGAGCGCATCTTGCTGGCACCCCCCTCCGTGAAGTCGACCTCGACACCGAATCCGTTTGGAAGGGTGACGAGACGGGTCTGTGCGATGTCCTCATTCGTGAGGACGACATCCTGGTCCAAGTAGATCGTTCGACCCGATCCAGCATCCACAGCCTTGCGCGTGCCAGGCGCGGGAGCTGCTCCTGCCAGCCGAACCTCGAACTGCATGGCTGCGTGCAGCGTGGTACCGCTGTCCATCCATACAGGTGACGTGACCAGCGCCGCAAGCAAAGCCGTAGTCCCCCAGGCGAGCAGGACGAACCGACGCGAGAGTCCGCTCTTCTGCCGAACTCTGGCTGATGCCGCGCTAACGACAGTCCGTCGAATCGAGTCGCGACGCTCCCGGGCCGGCGCCGCCTCGTCGCGAAGGGGATCGGCAGAAGCCAAGAGCTGATTGATCGTCATCGGGTGTCTCCAGTACAGGGTGCAAGGATGCAAGTGAGTTCGCGACGGCCCCTGGACAGATGCCAGCGGACGGTCACTGCGCTGATCCCCAGAAGTGAGGCGATCGCAGCGGCGTTCATTCCTTCGAGTTCGTGGAGGACGAGAACGGCGCGTCGACGAGGGTGTAGCGCATCGAGTGCCTGCCAGACCATGGTTCGAGCAATGGTCTGCGCTTCGGGATCCGAGGCTGGCCGCGCGAGCAGGTCGACCTTGGCTTCATGGCGCCCGCGATTCGCGGCTCTGCGCCAGTCATCTCGACGGATGTTGACGAGGACCCGCACGAGCCATGCCTCCTCGTTTGTCGGCCCGCTTGGTATGAACGAAGCTCCGACGGCCCTGAGAAAGGTGTCCTGCACCAGATCGAGGGCATCGTCGGCGTTCGACGTCAGCCGCCTCGACAGTCGATAGAGACGGTCGTAATGAGCGTCGAACAGCGCCGCGATCCGATCGGGCGGCTCCTTGACCATCCTTCTGGGGAGGCTGTCGACAATCGTCTGTCCGTTCATACACTTCTATAAACGAGTGAAGCGCAGATTGTGTTGGTGCGGCGCGGGGGTAGCTTGGCCCGACCGCATCTTGAGGGACCGCGCACGACCTATCGAAGGGTTACGGCGTAGCTGCGCCAGTCATCTCCACTGCGCCGCACGACGAGTTCGCCAACGCCCATTCCTGCACCGTCGAGAGCAAGCCTCACGTCCAGCGTCGTCACAAAGTCCCGAATGGTTGCTTCGCCTCGTGCAGATGCCACCGACCGCCGACTGCCGTCGAGCACCTGGACGTCGTACACACCGGGCTCCGACCCCACCGGCAGCAGCAGTGTCAACTCCACCACCCCGCGCGGCAGTTCGAGCGGCGGTGGCGCGTCAGACGCCGTGGGGCTTCGCGTAACGGAATAGGGCCGCAGATCTAGCGTCATCTGCATGACCGCCGGCGCGCCACTGCCGCCGGGTGCCTGGCTCCGACCCGTCGCCAGCCACCACGCCCCAAGCGCCACGACCACTATTGCCGCAGCAGCCACGGACAGCCACCAGCGTCGCGCGAGCCGCTCGTGCATCGCCATGAGGTGCGCCCGCTGCATGTCCCGCACCTCGACGTAGCACG
>CAYRAE010000432.1:0-3325 GCA_964422175.1 uncultured Luteitalea sp.
TGCAGGAAATCGCGCGCCGGCGCGAAGCCCGTCGATCGATCCACTGACGCACTCATGCCCGCGAGCACGGGTATCGTCGCGGGGCGCCACGCCACGCCGCCCTGCACGAGTCCGTGCTGCCCCGCCGCCATCCGCGCCGACGGCGCGTCGGCCGTCTGCTTCGTGATGATGTTGATCACACCGCCCACGGCGTCGGCACCGTGCAAGGACGACCCGGCGCCGGAGAGCAGTTCGATGCGCGCGATGTCTTCAATGGCCACGGGCAGATCGCCGTTGTGATGCCCCGTCTGCGCGTCGTTGAGACGGATGCCATTCACGAGCACCAGGGTCTGGCCGAACGACGCCCCACGCACGCTCACGTCCGTCTGCGACCCGAACGGCCCGCGGTGCCGCACCCACACGCCCGGCAGCAGACGCAGGGCGTCGGCGACCGACGCCACGGGCAACCGGCGCAGGTCGTCAGCCGTGACGACCGCGAGCGTTCGGCCGACAGCGCCGGCGGTCGCCGGCGCGGCCGTGCCCGTGACAACGATGCGTTCGTCGAGTCCGGGGACGGAGGACGGCGTCTGCGCGTGCGCGACGCCCGACGCGCACAGCATCAGGAGCACCAGCGTGCGCCAGGGGCCAATCGTGGGCCAGGCGCCAATCGTGGGCACACGTAGGGGCGACGCATGCGTCGCCCCTGCAACCGGGCCGCGGACGTCAATGCGCATCGGTCACGTCCGTGCGCATCGCCCATTCGAGCACGCGCGTCTCGGCGTCGAACGGATGCACCGCGTCGAGTCCCAGCATTCGCACCGCTGCCTCCACCAATGCCCCATCGTCTGTCTCGCCGGTTTCGTGCGTCTCACGCGCGTGGCGGCCTGCCGCACGCAAGGCATCGAGCGGGACGAGACCGATCAACTCGGACCCGATCACGCGCGTGCCCATCGACTCGGCAACCTCGCGCACGGTGTCCCAGGCCACGTGCATCGGCGTGACGGTGACATCCAGCAGGTTCAGCGAGACCTGCGCGTGACCGTACGCCGGCATGCCCCATCCCACGGCACGCACGGCGGGTAGCCGGCCCGCGTGTCGCACGCGCGTGCCCGCTTGCTCCTCCGTCCAGCCCGACGCACGTACGCGCCCGGCAATCGCGCGAGCGATGGCGATGTCGGTCGTTGCAAGCGACAGGTTCCACGCGACGAGGAACGGCCGCGCGCCGACGATCGCCGCGCCGAGGGACGGATGCGGACGGCCGGGACCGAAGTCGGGGGTGAAGGCGGCATCGCGCAGCTTGTCCGCCAGTCCTTCGAACTCGCCGCGACGAAGAGTCGGCAGGGCGCGGCGCGTCGGGTCGAAGGCCGCGGCTTCATAGAGATAGACGGGCAGATCGAGATCGCGCGCAAGCGTCGACGCCACGCGGCGCGCGACCATCGCGCACCGCTCGAGCGACACGCCGCTGACGGGAACGAACGGACAGACGTCGAGGGCGCCGAGTCGCGGATGCGCACCATGGTGCCGGCGCATGTCGACGCGCGCGGCCACCACGCGGGCCAACGCGAGAGCGGCGTCGCCCACGGCTTCCGGGGGACCGGCAAACGTGAAAACGGTGCGGTGCGCGTCGACGCCTGCGTCGACATGGAGGAGCTGCACGCCGGGCGCGGTGCGCACGGCGGCGGCAAGGGCGGCAATCACCTCGGGATCGCGCCCCTCCGAGACATTCGGGACGCACTCGATGACCGGTGCGCCCCGCCTGTCGTCGGAGCGTGAAGCGTCAGGCACGACCGCGCTTGAGCTCGTCCCGAATCTCCCGCAGCAGCAACACCTCATCGGGCGTGGCCGGGGCCTCGTCGGGACCGGCGATCTGCGCACGGACGCGATTGACGAACTTCACGAGCAGGAACACCGCGAACGCGATCAGCAGGAAGTTGATCACGACGTTGATGAAGAGTCCGTAGTTGAGCGTGACGGCGCCGGCAGCCCTGGCATCGGCAAGCGTAGCGGCGGGCCCCGAGAGTGCGCCCGGGCTCAACGTGACGAAGAGGTTCGCGAAGTCGACCTTGCCGAGCATCAGGCCCAGCACCGGCATGATGAGGTCGTCCACGACGGACTTCGTGATGGCCCCGAAGGCGCCGCCGATGATGACGCCGACGGCGAGGTCGATGACATTACCGCGGGCGATGAATTCCTTGAACTCTTTCAGCATGCGAAGACTCCGGTGTGGTGGGTCGGTCAGAACTTGTACACGAACGCCGTGATGAAGGCGATGTCGTTCTTGTCCGCGGCCCCCGACGGTCGAGTCACGTAGATGTCCTGGAACTCGAGCTTCAGCTGGACGCGCGACGTCACCGACGCCGCGACGCCCGCGCTGAACGTGTAGATCGCGTCGCCGAAGTCGTCCATCTTCCACAGGGCCGTGGCGCCCTGCGTGAAGGCGGCGCTCGACGAAATCTTGTGCGTGAGCTTCTCACTGGCCGTCACGGCGCCATCCTTCTCGACGTCGAAGCCCGTGTTCTTCTCGAACACCATACCGACGCTCGAGTCCACGTCGAACGTGGTGCGATCGGTGGCGATCACCTTGTAGCCCACACCGGCGGTCGGCGCGATGAGGTAGTCGATCTCCTTGAAGCGATCCCGCAGATAGCCCACCTGCCCGAACACGAACACGCGATCGGTCACCAGTCGCTCGACGCGGCCGTTCAGGATGCCGCGATCGACGTTCTCCGTGCCGTCCTCGGTGGCCAGGATGTACAGGCCGTCTGCCTTGAAGATGGTCCTCGTCTTCGGATCGCGCTTGATGTCGAAGGACAGGTTGAGGTTGGTGGTGTCCTTGTTGCCCTGCGTGAGGGCAAGCCCCGCGCCGAAGGATCCGGTCCAGACGGGCGGCGGAGGTGGTGGCGGCGGCGCGGGTTCGGCACACTCACACGGCGGGATCGCCGCCGGCACCGCCGGATCCTGAGCCATCGCCGGCGAGCTCAACAGTCCCGCCACCACCATGCCGGGCAGCACCCGGCGCCACACTGTCACTCGTCTCACATTCGACACGCTTGCTCGTCCTTTCGCAGGATTGGTGCTGCTGGCAGCGGGACGAGAGCGGATCCGCGGTCAGCGGCTCTCGTTGGCCAGCTTTTCGTACTCGTGCGCGAGCGCCTCGCTCTCGGCGCGGCGTGCGCGCGATTCCTCGAGCGTCTCGCCGATGGGCGTGCGGCTCGTGGCAATCACGGCGGCATGTTGGTAGGCCGCACGAACGGCTCCACGCAGGGCGTCAGCCACGTCGGCCACCATCTCGTCTGTGACCCTGACGGAGGGAGGCACGCGGGTCAGGGCCCGGCGGGCGCGTTCG
>CAYRAE010000433.1:0-3323 GCA_964422175.1 uncultured Luteitalea sp.
GTGGCTTCGGCGTGGAGGGCCGTCACTTCGGTCTCGTTGCCGCACTGATGGGACTGCACGAGGAGCTGGAGCCAGTACTGCGCCTCGCGGGCTTCGCGGAGGGCGCCGGATCTCAGGGAGATCAGGTGGCGTCGGGTGATCGCAGATTCTGCTTCCGCGCAGTGCGCGCCGATCGCAGTTCCTGCACGCAGGCTCTGCTGTAGCACCGACACCGCCACGCGCCCGCGCCTGCGTTCGATCGCGTGAAGCCGCAGCAACCGCGCAGAAAACGCCGCACACCGCACCACCAGATCCCGCCGCGTCGCCGCCATGATGCTGTTTTCCACAGCAACCCCGATGCCACCTTCGGTCCTTCCGCCTTCCCGTTCCTGGCCTTTCCCTTTCCCCTTTCTTCTTCCCCCTTTGGGCCTGCCCTCGTCCGTTACCCTTTCGCCTTTTCCCTTTGACTACAATTCAGCCCATGGTTCCTGTCGTACTCGTGACGGGTGGCAGCCGGGGGCTCGGTCGCGGGATTGCGATCGAAGCTGCGGCGGCGGGCCTGTCTGTCGCCATCAACTACCTCAGTAACGAAGACGCCGCGCAGGAAACCGTGCAGTTGTGTCAGCGCGCGGCATCGCGCGCTGAGCAGCGGTTCACGATCGTGCAGGGCAACGTCGCCGATCGCGAAGGGCGCTTCGACATCGTGGAGAAGACGATCGACGCGTTCGGCAGGATCGACGCGCTCGTCAACAACGCCGGCATGGCGCCGCGCGCGCGCGTCGACATCACGGAGATGACCGTCGCCTCGTTCGAGGAGTTGATGCACGTCAATCTCCAGGGGCCGTTCTTCCTGACGCAGGCGATCGCCAACCACTGGCTGGTCAACAGCTACCCGCCGGCGCTCGCGGGCGGCTTCAAGGTGATCTTCGTCACCTCGATTTCGGCCGACACCGTCTCGCTCAATCGCGGCGAGTACTGCATCTCGAAAGCGGGCCTCGCCATGGCGTCGCGGCTCTGGGCCACGCGGCTCGCCGACGAGCACATCCAGGTGGTCGAGGTGCGCCCAGGCATCATGACCACGGACATGACGGCCGGCGTGAAGGAGAAGTACGACGCGCTGCTGGCCGAAGGGCTCGTGCCGCAGCGGCGCTGGGGCACCGCCGAAGACGTCGGCAGGGCCGTCCGCGCGATCCTCTCCGGTTACTTCCCGTTCACGACCGGCGACGTGTTCCACGTCGACGGCGGCCTGCACATCACGCGTCTATGATTGCCATCGAGTCCACGCTCACGCCCGCCGCGCTGCTCGGCCACACCGAGCGCCTCTTCGACCTGTCGGCCCGCAAGCTCGCGCTCATCGAAACGACGTGGGATCCGTCGGATGGCACGCCCGTCTTCACGGTCCGCGGCAAGTACACATCGCGCGGCTGGACGGAGTGGACGCAGGGGTTCCAGTTCGGCTCCGCGATTCTGCAGTTCGAAGCCACCGGCGATCCTGCGATGCTGGCGATCGGCCGTCGTGCCACCGTGGCCCACATGGCCACGCACGTGAGTCACGTGGGCGTCCACGACCACGGCTTCAACAACGTCTCCACGTACGGCAACCTCCTGCGCCTCGCGCGCGAAGGCCGGTTCGCCGCCACCGATTGGGAAGTGAACTTTTACGAGTTGGCGTTGAAGGTGTCTGGCGCGATACAGGCCGCGCGCTGGACGGATCTGCCGGACGGACTCGGATACATCTATTCCTTCAACGGCCCGCACTCGCTCTTTGCCGACACGATGCGATCCCTGCGATCGCTGGCGGTGGCGCACGCGCTCGGGCACGTGCTGATGGGCGAGCGCGACAGGAAGATCTCGCTGCTGAAGCGTCTCATCCAGCACGCCGACACGAACGCGCGCTTCAACGTGTACTTCGGCCGCCGGCGCGACGCGTACGACGTGAAGGGCCGCGTGGCGCACGAGTCGCTCTTCAACCTGAACGACGGTTCGTATCGCTGTCCATCGACGCAGCAGGGCTACTCGCCGTTCACGACGTGGACGCGCGGCCTCGCGTGGGTGCTCACGGGATACGCCGAGCAGCTGCCGTTCATCGAGTCGCGCCCGTCGAGCGAGTTCAAGGCGATCGGCGAGAAGAAGGCCAGCGTCCTCGCGCGCTTCCTCGACGCCGCACGCGCCACGGCGGACTTCTACATCGCCAACACGCCGACCTGCGGCGTACCGTACTGGGACACGGGGGCGCCGGGCCTGGCGCAGATGCCCGACCACCTCGATCGCCCCGCCGACCCGTACAACGATCACGAACCCGTCGACAGCTCCGCCGGCGCGATCGCCGCGCAGGGCCTGATCCTGCTCGGTCAGTACCTCACGTCACAAGGCCACCGTCGCGACGGCGCGCGCTATCTCGCCGCAGGCCTCACCACCGCCCGGACGCTGCTCTCGGAGCCGTACCTGTCACTGAACCCGAAGCACCAGGGCCTGCTGCTCCACGCCGTGTACCACCGCCCGAACGGCTGGGACCACATTCCGAAGGGGCGATCCGTCCCCTGCGGCGAGTCCTGCATGTGGGGCGACTACCATGTGCGGGAACTGGCAGGGCTGATTCAGAGACAAGGGAAAAGGCAAAAGGGTAAGGGATAAGGACAGCGACAAAGGCGGGAAGGTGACTTTCGTGCCCTTTTCTCACTCATGCCCAATTCCCGTCTCTCTCGCCAGGACGTCCAGCGTCCGTGCGTAGAGGTCCTGGACCTCCTCCGGGCTGCTGGCGATCACGGTGAGGCCGAGCTTTCCGTACTCCGACAGGGCGCCGATCAAGTGGAACAGGACGCCTGATTCAGTGCGGTGGCTGTAATGCAGGCCGTTGTCGGTGACGATGTCGATGAGGTCTTCGGGGAGGACGCCACGATAGGTCGTGGCGCGGAGGTTGTCGGTGGCCATGTAATACTTCGGCCTGCCGCTGAGTGACACGAAGTCACCCGTATCCGGGTCGAGCGTACCGCCGGTGAGGAACTGGAGCGCGAGGAACGGATGCGTAGTGCCGAGCACGCGGAGGTTGATCTCGAGTGCCGTCAGCTTCCACGGATCGTCGGGCGCGTCCTTGAACGCCAGATAGTCCACACCGAACCGGCTCACGACGCCTTTCTTCGCGAGTACTTCGCCGATGAGGACGCTCCGGTGCTGGATCGCCATCCGGTAGTCCTCGTGCGCGGGGAAGCTGCAGCCCTGGTACACCTGTCCCGACGGCCCGCCCAGGATCTGATCGTGCGTCGAGGTCGGTAGCACTTCACCCGTCGGACTCGTGCGCAGCTGCGCCGACGGCGACACCTTGATCGCGGCCTCGATGAACTCCT
>CAYRAE010000434.1:0-3315 GCA_964422175.1 uncultured Luteitalea sp.
CCGGCGGAGTTAGAATGTCCTCCGGCCCATGGCGCTCGATGAACTGCTGAGCTGGCTGTCTCCAGGCTCTCCGGATGCCGAACTGGCACGGCGACTGGATGCCGACCGCCTGCCACGGCACGTGGCCGTCATCATGGACGGCAACGGCCGCTGGGCCGGACAACGCCATCTCCCTCGCGTGGAAGGACATCGGGCCGGCACGCGGGCCGTGCGGGAAGTGGTCGAGACATCGGCCCGCCTCGGCATCGGGTACGTCACGCTGTACGCGTTCTCCGTCGAGAACTGGAAGCGGCCCGCCTCCGAGGTCGCCACGCTGATGGCCCTGCTGAAGCGCTACCTCAGGGCCGAACTCGAGACGCTGCTTGCCAACAACATCCGCCTCAACATCATCGGCCGCACGCAGGAGCTCGCGCCGGACGTCCAGCACGAGCTGCACGTGGCGATGGAGCGCACCAGCCGCAACACGGGAACGGTGCTGACCATCGCCCTGAACTACGGTGGACGCGCCGAGATCGTCGATGCCGTGCGCCGCGCGATTGCCGACGGCCTCGCGCCCGACGACATCGACGAGGCCCGCTTCGGCCGCCTGCTGTCCACGCACGACATCCCGGATCCCGATTTGCTGATCCGGACGTCTGGCGAGATGCGCGTGAGCAACTTCCTTCTCTGGCAGATCGCCTACAGCGAGATCTACGTCACCGAGACCTTCTGGCCCGACTTCCGGCGGACGCACCTGTTCGAAGCTCTGCTCGACTATCAGCGTCGCGAAAGGCGCTACGGGGGGATCGCCGCCGCACCGGTGGATCCCGTGGCTGCAGGCCGGTGACGCGCATCCTCAGCGGGCTCGTCCTGCTGTCCCTCGTCGTCGGCGTGTTCTGGTTCCTCCCGCCGTGGGGGACCGCCATATTCGCCTTCGTCGCGCTCGTGCTGAGCCTGCGCGAGTACGCGACGCTCGTCGAACGCACAGGCCTCGACGTCGTCCCCGGCGTGTCGGCGGTCCTCACTGTCGGCATGTTCGTGGTGCTCGTCTTCCACCTGCCGGCTTCTCACTGGATGCTCGGGAGTGCCGTCGTGACGGGCGGCGCGCTCGTGGCACGCGGCCGGGTGCCCGCGCAGGCGACGGCCGTCGCGGCGGCCATGCTGTTCCCCGTGGCCTATCTCGGGATGGGCATCGCCACAGTGCCGCTCGTGAGGGAGACCTACGGTGCACCGGCCCTGATGACGCTGTTCCTGACGCAGATCGGCAGCGATACGGCGCAGTACTACACCGGACGCGCGTTCGGCCGCGTGCCGCTCGCTGCCGCGCTCAGTCCGAAGAAGACGCGCGAGGGCGCGCTCGGTGGCCTCGTGGCCGGCGCCGTGGTCATGGCGGCGTTCGGACGACTGTGGCTCCCGGGTATCGCGCCGTGGCACCTCGCCATCCTCGGCGTTGCCGTGGCGATCGTCGGGATTGCGGGCGACCTCTTCGAATCCATGCTCAAGCGCAGTGCCGACGTGAAGGATGCGTCGGACCTGATTCCGGGCCACGGCGGCATGCTGGATCGCATCGACTCGCTGCTGTTCACGATGCCGCTCTACTACATCGCCCTCCAGTGGCTCTGGCCCGCCGGGCCGGGCGCATGATCCGGCTCGCCATTCTCGGCAGCACGGGGTCCATCGGCGTCAGCGCCCTGGACGTGGTGGCCGCGCATCCGGGCCGGTTCGACGTCGTAGGCCTTGCCGCGGGCGGCAACATCGACGCGATGCAGGCGCAGGTGGCCGCGGTGCGCCCGCGCGCGGTGGCGATGGCCACCGACCACGCGCTCCGCGCCGTTCAGGACGCGCTGCCGGCAGACGTGCGGCAGGGCGTGGCGACCTGGGCGTGTGGCCGCGAGGGCCTGTCAGCGGTGGCCACGCACCCGGATGTCGATGTGGTGCTCTGCGCCTGTTCCGGCACCGAAGCCCTCGAAGCGGTGCTCGCCGCGATCGACGCGGGCAAGCGCATCGCGCTCGCCAACAAGGAAGTACTCGTGATGGCGGGCGCCCTGGTGATGGCCCGGGCGCGGGCGCGGGGCGTGGACATCCTCCCGGTGGACAGCGAACACAACGCGATCCACCAGTGCCTCGCCGGGCACCCACAGTCGCACGTGCGCCGCCTGGTCCTGACGGCCTCCGGCGGGCCGTTCCGCACGCTGCCCGTCGAGGCGCTGTCGACCGTCACCGCCGCCGACGCGCTGAGCCATCCCACGTGGAAGATGGGGCGGAAGATCACCGTGGACTCGGCGACGATGATGAACAAGGGGCTGGAGGTGATCGAAGCGCGCTGGCTCTTCGACGTCCCGCCTGACCGCATCGACGTCGTGATCCACCCGCAGTCGGTGGTGCACTCGATGGTCGAGTTCGAGGACGGCTCCCTGCTCGCGCAGCTCGGCGTCACCGACATGAAGCTGCCGATTCAGTACGCCTTCACGTGGCCCGACAGGTGGGAGAGTCCCGTCCCGCGGCTCGACTGGCGGCAGGGGCTCGACCTGCGGTTCGAGGCGCCCGACGCGGGCCGATTCCCGTGTCTGGACCTGGCCTACGCGGCCTTGCGCGCCGGCGGCGCCGCCCCCGTGGTATTGAACGCGGCCAACGAAGTCGCCGTAGCGTCTTTTCTGGGGGGCTTCACGCCCTTCACGGGCATCGCGTCGACGGTTGCCGAGGTGCTGGAAGCGTCGGCCGGTCGGGTGCTCGACAGTACGTCGCTCCCGGCCATCCGCGACGTGGACACATGGGCCCGGCGCGCGGCGGCGGCCAGGCTGGGCACTGTAGAATCGACAGGACGAGGCAAGACGGCGTGACAAATCTGTGGGCGTTTCTCTTCGTGCTCGGCGTGCTCGTGTTCGTGCACGAACTGGGACATTTCCTGCTCGCGCGCTGGAACGGCGTGCGCGTGCTCACGTTCTCGCTCGGGTTCGGCCCGAAGTTGCTGAAGTTCACCCGCGGCGGCACGGAGTACTGCATCAGCGCGATTCCGCTCGGCGGCTACGTGAAGATGGCTGGCGAGACGGTGGAGGACGAGCGTTCCGGCGCCTCCGACGAGTTCCTCTCGAAGACCAAGTGGCAGCGTTTCCAGGTCCTCATCGCCGGTCCGGCGATGAACCTGCTCCTGGCCGTGGGCCTGATGACGTTCGTCAACTGGAGCGGCGCCACCGAACCGGCGTTCGAGCAGCGCACGCCCGTTGTTGGTCGCGTACTCCCGGGATCGGCCGCCGAGAAGGCCGGCATCCAGCCGGGCGACGTGATCGTGTCGTTTGCCGACAAGGCGGTCGAGACGTGGCAGGGCCTGCAGATGCG
>CAYRAE010000435.1:0-1480 GCA_964422175.1 uncultured Luteitalea sp.
CAGTGGGTGAAGCTGGAGGAGCGCATCGTGGAGCGACAGTTGCTCGCTGTCGCACAGGCGCCGGCGGCGCAGCCGTGACGCCACCCCATGCACCGGATGCCGACACGGCTTCGTCGGCAGGTCATCTCGAACGACGGCTGTCTGCGTACGATGCGGCAGCCGTTGTCGTCTCGAACGTCATCGGCAGCGGCATCCTCTTCATGCCGGCCATCGTCGCCGGGATGGTCGGCCATCCCGTGGCCATGCTCATGGTGTGGCTCGGCGGCGGCGCACTGGCCTTCGCCGGCGCCATGGCATACGCCGAACTCGCGGCGCTGCGCCCGAAGTCTGGTGGCGAGTACGTGTACCTGCGCGAGGCGTTCGGTCCGCTCGCGGCGTTCCTCACCGGGTGGGCATCCTTCGTGGCGGGTTTCTCAGGTGCCATCGCCGCGACGGCGATGGGGCTCGCCGGCCTGCTCGATCGATTCTTCCCGGGCGCCGGCGATTCCACGCCATGGGCCAGCCTGTCGCTCGGGATCGTGACGCTCAGTCTCTCGCCGCAGCAGCTGCTGGCGATCGTGGTCATCGTCGGATTGTCGGTGGTCCACGGCCTGGGCATCGGTCCCGGGCGTGTCGTGCAGAACGTCCTCGCGCTGTTCAAGGTGCTGGCGCTCGCCGTGTTCGTGGCGGCGGGGTTGTCGATGGGTCAGGGCTCGGTGGCGCATTTCTCCGCCGGACCCGACGCGTCGTGGACGCTGTCGGGATTGCTGCTCGCGCTCGTCCCGGTGATGTTCAGTTACTCGGGCTGGAACGCGGCGGCGTATCTCGCCGAGGAAGTGAAGGATCCGGCGCGGAACGTGCCGCGAGCGCTCGCCATGGGCACGATTGCCGTGGTGGCCCTCTTCGTGGCGATGAACGTCGTCTACCTCTACGCGCTCGACATCCGGACGATGGCGACAGTGGAGGTGCGGGTGGTGGATGCCGCGGCGGACGTGCTGTTCGGATCCGGGGCCGCGACCGTGCTCGTCGCCGTCGGTATCGTCATTGCGCTCGGCACGATCAGCGCCAATGTGTTCGCCGGCCCACGCGTCTATTACGCGATGGCGCGTGACGGCCTGTTCCTGCCTGCGGCGGCTCGCGTCAACCCGAGGACGGAGACGCCGCTCGCCGCGATCGTGGCGCAGGCCGCGTGGACCGTGCTGCTCGTGCTCACCGGCACGTTCGCGCAGCTCGTGAACTACACCGGCTTCACGGTGGTGCTGTTTGCCGGGATCGCCGTGCTCGCGCTCTTCGTGTTGCGGCGGCGGGAACCCGACGCGCCGCGTCCGTTCAAGGCTCTGGGCTATCCCGTTGCGCCGGGTTTGTTCGTCGTCGCGAGCGCGGCGATGGTCGTCAACGCGATCTGGCGCGAGCCCCTGCCGTCGCTCGGCGGCATCGCCATCCTCGCCGCCGGCATCCCCGTCTACTGGCTGTTCCAGCGCAGACGAACGGAGATGTAGGG
>CAYRAE010000435.1:1580-3266 GCA_964422175.1 uncultured Luteitalea sp.
CGTCACGTTCAGCGTCACGGACTCGTAGCCAGGCGCGCTCAGTTCGATCGTGTGGACGCCGCGGGTGATCTTCAGGCGCTGCCGCGCGCCGTCGAAGTCGTCGACGCGGCCCGCATAGAACCCGTCAACGAATACTTCCGCATCGCGGGGCTGCGCCTTGAGCCGTACGCCACCGGTCGGCAGGCTCGCGTCGAGCGGATTCGGCACTCTCGCCTCACCCGTCGAGGCCGCGTACGCGTCGTCATCGTCGAATTCGTCGTCGTCGTAGCTGTAACCGCCGCCGGCCGCGCCGCCACTCCAGTAGGGATCGCTCCACGTGCTCCCGCCGTAGTAGCCGCCCCACATCCACGGATCCCAGAGGTAGCCGAGAGTGAGCCCGCCGTAGCCCCACGGGTAGAAGTACCAGTCGTTCGGACCCCAGTAGATTGGGCCGCTGATGATCGGGGGCAACGTGGCCACCGACCCGCGCGGTACGCCGTAACCCGTCACGGGCGCGCCGTTGCGCGCACGGGAGTACGGCGGAATCGTACCGAGCGGCGCCCCGTCGCGACCGCCCGACACGCGCGCCGGCCGACGGCCAGACGATGACGGCTGGCTCGGCCGGGAGGCCGTGCTCCCGCCGCCACCACCGCGCGGCTGCGCCACACGGCCGGTGCTGCCGCTGCTGGACGAGGACCCGCCCGAACTGCTCGATGACCCGCCTGAACTGCTCGAGGACCCGCCGCGGCTCGAGGACCCTCCTGAACTGCTGGAGGATCCACCAGAACTGCCCGACGACCCGCCGGAGCTGCCACCGCCCGGGTTGCGTGGACGCTGGTCGGCCCAGGCGACAGGCGAACTGCTCGCGAGCAGGAATCCGGCAGCGACGAGAGACGTGAGGACAGTGCGCTTCATGGGCAGAACTCCGATGGGTGTTCGCTTCACATCGTTGCAACAATGCTGCCAGTGTCGCGCACCTCGCGGGCCGGCGACGGCGCGCGCGCCGCGCCTGCGCTTGTCCCCGCAAGGCAACACGTCGTCGCCCACAGAGTACGATAGGGAGCCCGTGCGCTTCGTCCGCCCGCTCCTGCTCAGCCTCGTCCTCACCAGTGTCGTCCTCGCGGTCGTGGCGTGCGGCAAGAAAGGCCCGCCGCTGGCCCCGCTCCGTCCCGTGCCTGCCGCCGTCTCGGACCTCGCCGCCACGCGACTCGGCGATGTGGTCCAACTGCGGTTCACGCTGCCATCGGTCAACGCCGACGGTTCGACGCCTGCCAACCTTGCGCGCGTCGACGTGTACGCCGTGACGGGCAAGCCCGAAGGTCCGCTCGGTCGTCCGCTGACGCCGAAGGAGATCACCACGCTGCTGACGCGTGTGGGCAGCATCGAGGTGCAGCCGCCGCCCATCGTGGTCGCGGGCGAGGAGGCGGAGAACGCGCCACCACCACCCCCGACACCCGCGCCCGCCGACGGTCGTCCCGTGCAGGGCTCCGTCGTGTTCGTCGAGGAGACGCTCACCGACGCATTGCGCGCCCAACGCTTCGCGCATCCCGACGCCGCGAAGATCGCGAAACTGCGCGCCGAGGCCGGAGACGATGTCGACGAGGCGCCGGTGCCGTCGACGGAAGGCAGCGGACGCACATTGCTGTGGCCGATGCCCGACACGAGTGCGGCACGCCACTACATCGCGCTGCCGTACTCGACGCGTGG
>CAYRAE010000436.1:0-3258 GCA_964422175.1 uncultured Luteitalea sp.
TCTTCTCGATATACGCCTGCCACTGGTCAGGCACTTCATCCATCGCGAAAATCGCTTCGACAGGGCACGCCGGCACGCACGCGCCACAGTCGATGCACTCGTCGGGATGGATGAAGAGCATCTGCGTGGCGTCGAACTCACCCTCGTCCTTCCGCGGGTGGATGCAATCGACGGGGCACACGTCCACGCAGGCCGTGTCCTTGGTCCCGATACAGGGTTCGGTGATAACGTACGCCACGATTCCTCCTGAGAAAAGCCTTATTGCAGATAGCCGAGCCGCACTGACGTGGCCCGGGCCAGATTCCAGGCCGCGGGCACGTGTTCGTCGTGCAGCGGCCCCTCTTCGCGTGCGTGCGTGAAAACGCCCACCCGGGCGACTTCCTGCCCCCGGTAGTCGCGCACCGGCGCGCACGCGCAATTGAGCCGATAGCCGCAGGGCGACGAGGCGTCGCCCAGCCGCCGCACCAGCTCCGTCGATCGCGCCACGTCTCCCGTGGCGCACAGCCTCGCGCAATTCAATCGGCGTTGCTGGCCTTCGGTGAAATACAGCGAGCAATGCCCCGGCATGGTCTTCCCGTACGTCGTGTACATGGCCGCCGCCTCGTCCTGGTTGCCCCACACGTAGGTGACCTCCCCCGCCGGCAGCGAGACGAACGCCCGCGCGGTGGTCTGCGTCGCGTACTCGCGCAGCGACGGGTAGGCATGCAAGCGGAGCTCCGACCCGTTGAGGTAGCGGAAGCTGAGGTCCAGCAGCTTCAGCGTGAGTACGTAGCGGCCGCCATCGCCGTCCTGCCGCACGAAGCCCCGCCGGCGCAGCACGGTCAGCAATCGGTGGGCCGTGGCAGGCGGCAAACCCGCGGTCCGGGCCAGGTCGCGCAGCGCCATGCCGCCGGGCTCCCCACTCAGGACTTCGAGCAGGTGCAGCGTCTTCTCTGCTGATGTCTGCGTCGCCATTGTTCCATCATACGGAATACTGTTCCGCTCGTCGAAAGATAGTGATCGATGCGGGCCGGCTGAACAAGACCGCGCGAGGTCGCAATTCCCGTATCGGGTCGAGCTCGGAGAGCCGACCCTACTTTTGCCGCGACGGTTGCCGGTTGGCCTGCTGCGCCGTAGCGCCAGCACCGAGCGGGCCGGTTTGGCAAATCGTGTCGATGCAGTGACAGGATTCGAGACGCGCGACGGGTGGGAGTGGCCAGATGCGGCCCAATCACTCGCCATCCGATTCGGCCAGGAACTTGCTGGGCTTCCCGCCATGCCCACGGCCGGTCCCGCGACGTCGCGCCTCGTCCTCACCGTCGCCCTCGTCGCATCCGCGCTCGGCACCCACCCCGCGGCACGTGAGGACGCCGACGTCCTGCTGAACCCCGTTCCTGTCCTCACTCCGGCGTCGATCCGCGCGGGCGCCCACACGGTCCTGCCCCTGACCTTCGAGGACCGCGACGACGGGACGTACACCGCCCAGGCGCGCGGGTACGGCGCACGGATCACGGCGGGCGGTGTCCACGTGGCCGTGCGCGACCCCGACACCGGCACACCACGCACCTGGCGCTGGACGCTCGTGGGCAGCCGGTCCACGGCCTCCGCCTGGCGCGGTGCACGGTCCGGTGATGCCCACTACCTGTCCGCGCCTCCGGACGCCGACGGCCGATGGCCGACCGCCGATGGCCGACGGCCGACGCCCGACGGCCGACGGCCGACGCCCGACCGTCCTGTTCGTCCTCTGCACAGCCAGGTGGGATTCCGCGACATCTACCCGGGTGTCGACGTGCGGTACCGGGGCACGGATGGACGCGTGGAGCAGGACTTCCTCGTGGCGCCCGGGATCTCCCCCACCGTCATCAGGTTCCGTATCGACGAGGCACGCGCAACGCTGGCCGCAGATGGCACGATCGCGATCGAGACCGGCCACGTCCAGCGACTTCGCCTGGAGGCACCGCGTGCCTGGCAGACATCGCAGGACGGCAGCGTCGAACCCGTGCCCGTGGCATTCAGGCACGACGGCGATGGTGGGTTCGGTTTCGATGTCGGCGCCTACGATCGCGGCCGCGTGCTGGTGATCGATCCGGTGCTCACCTACTCGGTGGCGCTCGGCGGCAATGGCGCCGAGGAGGCAACGGCCGTCGCCATCGACGCGCAGGGACGCATCCACCTGGCGGGCTACACATCGTCCACCGATCTGCCCTGGCAGCGGCTGGGCGGACCTGGAGGCCGCGGCGACGTGTTCGTGGCGCGCCTCGATCCCACGGGGCAGCAGGTGCAGTTCATCGCCTACTTCGGAGGCTCGCGGACAGACAACGTACGCGGGATTGCCGTCGACACCGCGGGCCGTGTGCACGTGGCCGGCCACACGACGAGCACCGACTTCCCGATGGTGCGTCCGCTCGCGGGGCAGCAGACCGCACCTGGCGGCACCAATGCGTTCGTGGCGACGATCGCAGCCGACGGCAGCGCCCTCGCCTTCTCGACGTACCTCGGCGGCGCCGACGCCGACGAAGCCCACGGCATCGCGGTGGCCGCCGACGGCTCGCTCGTTGTCGCCGGCGAGACGCGGTCGACGGATTTCCCCACGCGCAACGCGCGGCAGCCCGTGGGGCACGGACTCGACGGCTTCATCACGAAGATCGCGCCGGCCGGCACGCTGGACTGGTCCACGTACCACGGCGGCACATCGAGCGACAGCCTCGTGGCCGTCGCTGTCGACGCGACGGGTGCGGTGAGCGTCGCCGGCACCACCGCGTCGGGAGACTTCCCGGTGATGCCGTCCGCGCATGGCGCCGTGGGCGGGTTCGACGCCGTCGTGGCGCGATACACCGCGTCTGGCAGCCTCGTGTTCTCCACGCGGCTGGGCGGGTCGTGGCACGACTCGGCCCAGGCCATCACGGTCGACGCGGCGGGTGTCGTCCACGTGGGCGGGTCGACCTCGTCGCCCGACTTCCCGGCCACGCACACCGCCGGGACCGGCGGCAGCCTCGATGCGTTCGCGGTCAGTTACGCACCGGACGGCACGCGCGGCACGACGTGGCGGATCGGCGGGACCGGCATCGACCGCGCGCGCGCGATCGCCGTCGATACGACGGGCGTCTATCTGGCCGGACAGACGTTGTCTGCCGACTTCCCGCTCCTGCGCCCGGTACAGGTGAGCAACGCCGGCAGTGGCGACGGATTCGTGGTGATGCTCCGCGGAGCGCAGACCATCTACTCCACCTACGTCGGCACCAGCAGCAACGACGATGCGACGGGCGTGGCGGTGGATGG
>CAYRAE010000437.1:0-1488 GCA_964422175.1 uncultured Luteitalea sp.
AGACTCGAACGCGTAGATGCTAGCCCGCCTGCGATACATCTGCAATGCGACCAACACGGTCGGAGATGCGTCACGCCTGCGAGCCGACGTTCATGAAATTCTGAAATCGAGTAATTCTGAAGTTCTTCAGAGGTTGTACTTCTTGGCGTAGTACCGGAAGCTTCGAAAGCTCATGCCCAGAAGGTCGGCGGCGCGCATCTTGACGCCATCGGATCGGCGGAGCGCTTCGGCGAGATACTCGCGCTCGATGTCCTGGACGTGGCGCTCGAGGTCGAAACCCTCGTCGGGGAACACCGTCGTGGCGGCGTGCGCGTCTCGCGCGGACGAGCCAGGCCCGTGTCGCTCGGCACTCGGCGTGGCGCCGGTCGCCAGGAGCCCGGCACCGCCCAGCAGATGTTCCGGAAGACTGGCGGGCGTGATGGCCGCGGACGTCTCGAATGCCACGGCGCGCTCGAGCACGTTCTCGAGTTCGCGGATGTTGCCGGGCCACGCGTGCCTCACGAGCACGTCGAGCGCCGGGGACGTGATGTCGCTACCGGGACGCCGCATGTCGCGCGCGAAGCGCTGCACGAAGTGCCTTGCGAGCACGGGGATGTCCTCACGGCGGTCGCGCAGCGGCGGTAGGGCGATGGGGATCACGTTGACGCGGTAGTAGAGGTCTTCCCGGAACGTGCCCTCCGCCACCATCTTCGCGAGGTCGCGGTTGGTCGCGGCGATGATGCGGATGTCGGCCGACAGCTCCTCGTGGCCGCCCACGCGACGGAAGCGGCGCTCCTGCAGGACGCGCAGCAGCTTGACCTGCATCAGCGGGCTCATCTCGCCGAGTTCGTCGAGGAAGATGGTCCCCTTCTCCGCCTGTTCGATGAGGCCGCGCGTGGTGTGCAATGCGCCCGTGAACGCGCCCTTCTCGTGGCCGAAGAGCTCCGATTCGAGCAGCGTCTCGGTGAGCGCGCCGCAGTTGAGCGCCACGAACGGACGTTCCGACCGCGGCGAGAGACGGTGGATCGCGCGCGCGGCCATCTCCTTGCCCGTTCCCGACTCGCCGGTGATGAGCACGGTGCTCGACGTGCCCGCGATCGCCTCGATCAGGCCGAACACGCGCTGCATCGACGGCCCGCTGCCGATCATCGTGTCCGACGCTCGCGGCCGCCCATCATCGTCGGGCGCGTCGACCGGCGTGATGCTGTCGCGCAGGTGCCGCCGCTCGATCGCCTGGGCGATCACGCGCTTCATCTCGTCCACGTCGAACGGCTTGCTGACGTAGTCGATCGCGCCGGTGCGCAGCGCCTCGATGGCCGTCTGCGTGGACGAGAACGCCGTCATCAGGATGCCGGGCAGGTCCGGCTGGAGGGCCTTGGCTTCACGCAGCACGTCGATCCCGCTGCAGTCGGGCATGCGGATGTCGGAGATGAGGAGGTCGAACGAGCGCTGATGCAGCGCGGCAATCGCCTGCGATCCGTTCTCGGCGGCCATCACGTCGTGCCCGTC
>CAYRAE010000437.1:1588-3252 GCA_964422175.1 uncultured Luteitalea sp.
AGGCCGAGGCCCGTGCCCTGACGGAAACCGCTCTGGAACGGCTGGAACATCCGCTCGACGTCGGCCGGCGCCATGCCGACGCCTTCGTCGCGCACCGACACGCGCAGTGACGGTCCCGCCGTCGTGGGTACGGCGCGCGCGGTGAGGTGGAGCGTGCCGCCCTCCGGCATCGCCTTGAGACCGTTGGTGGCGAGGTTCCACACCACCTGACGGAACTGCGACTCGTCCACGTCGTGATAGACGGACTCCGGCGCGTCGATCTCGATGGCGATCTCCCCGCGCTGGGCGTGTTCCTGCTGCCGGAGCAGGGCACCCACCTCGCGCACGAGACGCGCCACGTCCACGCGGCTGCGCGTCACGCGCTGCGGCCCGGCGTAGGAGAGGAAGTTCTTGATGATGTCGTTGAGCCGCTGCGACTCGCGCATCACGATGTCGAGTAGCGTGGCCTGATCGTCACGCAGCTCGAGCTCGCGGCGGAGCAGCTGGATCGACCCGCTCATCGACGCCAGCGGATTCCGGATCTCGTGCGCGATGCCCGCCGCCATCTCACCCACGGCGGCGAGCCGTTCCTGGCGATGCCGTTCCGACTCGCGCTGCTTGATCAGCGTGAGGTCCTGGAAGGTCACCAGCTGGCCCGCGCGATGACCGCCCCCCGCGAGCAGCGGTGCGACGGTCGCGCCGAGTTCGATCACGCTGCCGTCGGCACGGGTGAACGAGCACTCCATGCGCGCCGGGAGGCCCGGGGTGCTCTCCTCGCGCGACGGGAGCGGCAGCACGTGCTCCAGCGCCATCCCGAGCACGTCTTCGGCCCGGTGCCCGATGATCGTCTCGGCCGTGCGATTGAGCAGCACGACCTGGTCGTGCGCGTCTGTGACGATGAGTCCGCCGGCCATGCTGTCGATGACGCGGTGACTCAACGCGGAGAGATCGGCCAGGCTCGTCGTGGCACGTACGAGGTCGGCGCCCGTGCGCGTGAGTGATTCGGCGAGGTGCCCCACGAGCAGCGCCGTGGCGAACAGACCTCCGACGTTGGCACCCACGGTGTAGGTCGCCAGCGGGACGGCCGGCAGCGTCGACATCCGCAAGGGCGTCATGAGCAGCGCCGGGACGGCAATCCAGCCGTACTGCACGCCCGCCAGCACGACCACCGCAGCACTCAAGGCCGCGGCCGATCGCAGGCCGGCGTTGCGCCCCATGACGACGCTCGACGCGAGGACGGGGAGCAGCAGGAGCGGCGTGTACGGGCTGAGCAGGCCGCCGGTGACCCACACGACGACAATCGCCACGACCACGTCGGCCCACATCTGCACTGCCTGGACCGTGGGCGCGATCCGCGTGCCGAGCACGAGCCCGACGCCACTGCTCAGCAGCGGGATCATCGGCAAAACGGCGAGCCACGCCGCCTGCGTCGTGAGCCCCTGCCCCGCCGTGAACGCGGCCAGCGGCGCGAGCACCGCCACGGCCACGAGGGCGCGCAGGCCCGCGAGCCACGCGAGTGTCGTCCCGCGCGGCGCATGAGGCGTCGCGGCGTGCGGTCGATCGAGGGCCATCGCCGTCAGCGGCGTCTGCATGGCTAGGTCAGCTTCGAGATGAGGTCGAAGATCGGCAAGTACATCGAGATGACGATGCCGCCGACGATGACGCCGAGGAACGAGATCATGATG
>CAYRAE010000438.1:0-3240 GCA_964422175.1 uncultured Luteitalea sp.
CGGAGGTGCGACGCGAGCCGCATCGAGAGCGCGACGATCGTCAGCGTGGGGTTGGCCGCGCCGACGGTCGGGAACACCGAACTGCCGGCAAGATGGAGGTTGGCGTAGCCGTGCACGCGCAGCGACGCGTCGCACACCGAATCGCGCGGCGTCGTCCCCATGCGCGTCGTGCCCATCGTGTGTCCGCCGCCTGTCGTCTCGCGATAGATCGCGTTGTTGAGCAACCGTACCGCACCGATCTTCATGGTCGTGAGCGCCTCGCCGGCCAGCCGCGTGCTCTCCTCGATCGAGCGCAGGTCGCGCGAGGAGAAGCTGCAGTGCGTGCGGAGGCGATGGCTGCCCGCCCACGTGCGGTCGGCCAGGATCTCCACGCGGTTGGCCACGTTCGGCTCCTGTTCCGACCGCGAGAAGAGCATGGCCCAGTCCAGCGAGACGCCGAACGACGCCTCCAGTCGCGCCTTCACGTCCTGGCTGTCCCCGGGCGCCTCGACGGGGCCCTGGACCGCCAGCGAACAGGAAAGCAGATCGTGACGCGTCATCAGCGACGGCGCGATGCGCAGCGCCACGAGCCCCGGCCCGAAACCATCGGGCATCGGGGGTAACCCGGCGCGATGGACCAGCACGTGTCCGCTCACCACGTGCGGGTGCTCCATGAGGAAGCGTCCCACCAGTCCCGACTCGTTGCCCACGGGGGCGCCGGCATCGTCGGCGGGCTGCAGCAGAATCTGGGCGTTGCCCAGCCCGCCACACGCCAGGACGACCGTCTGCCCCTCGCGCACGCCCAGCGTCTGCGGCACGCGTGAGGGTCCCGTCAGCTCGATGCCTTCCACACGCTGGCGCGATTGGCTCGTCAGCCTGACCACGGTGTGGCGCATGAGCAGGTCCACGCCGGCCGATGATCCGATCTCGCCGGCGAGCGCGGGCAGGCGCACGGGTACATCGTGCGAGAGCGGACAGGAGACGAGGGTGTCGCCGAAGGCCGTACCGGGACGACACACGGCGGCAGGACGGCCGAGCCATTCGGCGGCGCGCGCGTAGTGGCCGTCGAGATCGGCGCGCGCGATCGGCCACGCCGGCCGGCCGTCGACGCCCGCGAAATCCGACGGTTCGAGCGCCGCCACCACGCCCGACCACCGCGAGGACGTACCGCCAAGCGCCCGGATCCAGTGACTCGCCCAGTAGCCGTCCGAGAAGTGTCCGTACTCGTCGCTGAGCGTCAGCTCTCGAGTCTCCTGACTCTCCGTCGCGTGCCCACCCTCGATGAGCAGCACGCGCGCGGTTGGCGCGAGCGCCTGCGCGATCGGCAGCGCGGCAAACGAGGTGCCGACAATGATGACGTCGTAGGGGGCGAGTCCGTCTGGACCGAGTTGCTGGAGATGCATCGGGATCAGGGCACCGGCGGAAGGCCGTACCAGACAAGCCACGGCGCGGTGACGGCGAGCGCCGCGAGCGCACACGCCACGGCGGCAACACGCCAACCGGCGAGGCGCGCGGCAACCGCGTCGACAACGAGGCCGGCCATGAACGCCAGCGTGAGGTACGTGGTGAAGAAAAGGTCGACGTCGCCGACGGGACCCAGTCGCGGCAGCATGAACACGAGGTAGTACACCTGCACGCCCACGAGCGCGATGCCCAGCGGCATCCGCACGTCGTGCCGGCACGCCGCCCATGTGACCAGACCCGCGCGCGCTGCGCGCCACGTCGCCGTCACGAGCAGCGGCACTGCCCACCACCCACCGCCCCACACGACGAGCGCACCCACTTCGCGCGTCCGCGTCCACGTCAGCACGGCATCGAGCGAGAAGACCAGCGACGTGGGGCCCGCCGACTGGCCGGCGTATCGGGTGGGGATGTTCGCCTCGCCGAAGTTCATCACGCCGTACAAGGCCTGGAAGAAGTGCGGAAGACCGAGAGGCCAGCAGATCGCGATCGTGGCGGCGGCCACCACGAGGCCCGTCGCCACGGCCCGCACCGCACCGTCCGGCCGAACGACGAACCACGCCACCAGCGTCAGGCACGCGACAGGCAGGAACCCGATGTAGACGAGCGGCAGCACTGCCACCAGCGCGCCGATCTGCGTTGGCGTCCGTTCGTCGAGCGGACGGTCGAACAGCCACGCGAGCACGGCCACGAACGGGGCCGCAATCAGCGGGTAGTACTCCGTATAGCCCGACATGAACAGGAGCCAGACCGGCGTGAGGGCGGGCAGCAGGACGGAGAGTCGACCGGGCCAGCGTCGCAGGAGGGCCACTGTCCCGCCGACCATGCAGGCCGTGCCGAGCAGCGCCAGGAAGGCGTTGGCCGACTGCAGCGCGGCGGGCAGTCGGGCCGCCACGGGCGGCAGGCCCCATACCGCCGCATGGAGCGTGGATGCCGCGGCGCTGCCGACGAGCCAGCGAGGCACGACACGCCCCTCGGCCACGAACCCGGTGAACACGGCGCCGTCGCCGTACGGCCGTTCCGGCAGTACGCCTGCGGCCAGGCACGCCAGGCACACGGCAGCGAACGTCACCTGGAGGACGACAATCGCCATGGTGGCGCGTCGGAGCGGCGTCTTACCGCCCGGTGCTGCGAGCAGCGTCACCACGCCGACGAGGGCGAGCAGGCCGGCCACGGGCCCGGTGAGTGGAGCAGCCCCGAGGAGCGACGCCAGGACGAGGGAGACGGCCGCCGCGACGACGAACGCCACGCCCGCCACGAGGGCGAGGCGCCGCTCGCCAGGCATCGGCCACACGCGCGAGATCGTCGTCACGGCAGAGGATGCTACCCGACGTCGCGCAACGATGGACGGGGTTGCGTCGTTACAGTACGTCAACATGACCCGGCAGCCTGGCTTCCTGCATCGGCTGATCGACGTGCGTCCAGGCGAGTTGAGTGCCCTCCTGTGGGCGACGCTCTTCTACTTCTGCGCGCTGTCGGCGTACTACGTCATCCGCCCGATTCGCGACGCCATGGGTGCCGAGAGCGGCGTGGAGAACCTCCCGTGGCTGTTCACCGCCACGCTCGTGGCGATGCTGGTCGTGAACCCGCCCTACGCCGCGCTGGTCTCGCGGCTGCCCCGCCTGCGGTTCATCAGCTACACGTACCGCTTCTTCGAAGCGAATCTGCTGGTGTTCTTCGCGATATTCCTCCTCGGCGGCGCAGCCCTCCAGAAGCTGGCCGGCGGCGTATTCTTCGTCTGGACGTCGGTCTTCAACCTCTTCGTCGTCTCGGTGTTCTGGGCGTTCATGGTGGACGTCT
>CAYRAE010000439.1:0-3237 GCA_964422175.1 uncultured Luteitalea sp.
TCGAGTCACTCACTCGGCGCGCAGGGCCTGCATCGGGTTGGTGCGGGCGGCGCGGGCGGCGGGGATGAGGCACGCGACCACGCCCACCACGACGATCACCAGCACGGCAATCACGGCCGACCACGTGGACTCCGTGCCGACGATGGACGGGTCGAAGCTGCTGATGAGGCGATTGGTGACGCGGCTCATCACCAGTCCGACGACGACACCGACGACGAGCAGTACGGCGCCCGATCGCACGACGGCCTGCAGGACGTCGTTGCCCGTAGCACCCAGCGCCATGCGGATCGCGAACTCCTGCGCGCGGCGCGACACCGCGTACGCCATCACGCCGTAGACGCCGACGGCCACGAGCAGCAGGCCGATCGTCGCAAACGTCGAGAGGATGGTGAGGAAGAAGCGTGGCTGGGCAAAGAACCAGGTCCTCCACTGGTTGTCGAGCCCATAGGCGTCGACAACAGCGACGTTCGGGTCCATGTCCCGGACTGCGCGCTCCAGAGCGGGTACCACCAGCATGGGGTCTCCAGCTGTCTTGACGACGATCTCGCGCGGCGTGTTGCCGAGGGCGGTCAATGTCGTCGGAAGATAGAGGCTCGGCCACGCGGGTTCGGTCGGTCCCTGGTTGCGCACGTCCGCCACGATGCCGACGACGCGGAACGCGACGTCGGTCATCGCCACTGGTGGACGGGTCAGGTCGGGCAGTTCCAGATACTGGCCCAACGGGTCTTCACCGCCGAAGTACTCATCGGCGAGCGACTGACTGATGACGACGACCTGCGCGGCATCGCTGATGTCGGCCGACGTGAGCGTGCGCCCGCGGAGTGCAGGCAGACCAAGCAAGCCGAGATAGGTCTCGTTGCAGAAGTTGCCTGTGACGCGGCGTGTGCGAGAGGGCGGCTCGCTCCCTAGGCGATTGGCGACCAGAGGCCGACCGCCGATGATGTCGCTGGCAAGCGCGACATCCGTCACGCCACTCACGGTTCGCACACGCGCCAGTACGTCGGCGTAATACTGGTGCCGCTGCGCCAGACCGGGTTCGTCGACTTTGTCGAAGCGCGGCCGCACGGCCGCCAGGCGTGATGTATCGACACCGAAACCGGTGTCGAGCAACGCGACGAACCGCTGGATGAGCACGCCTGCGCCGAGCAGCAGCACGAGCGACAGCGCGACTTCCGCAACGACCAGCGCCTGCCGGAACCAGCCGTGCTTGTGGCTCGCACCGGCGCCCTTCCCGGACTCCTTCATGCCGCCCGCGAGATCCTGCCGCGACGCATGCCACGCCGGTACGGTGCCGACGATGAGCGTGGTGAGCACGGCGAGGACGAGACTGGCGACGAGCGCCTCGGGCACGAGGCGGAGCTGTACCTCCCACGCCACGTTCTGCCTTGGCAGAATCGCCGCGATCGCACGGATCCCCGCCCATGCGAGCAGCACGCCCCCGATGGCGCCGCCGAGCGCGAGCAGGCCGGCTTCGGTGAGGAGCTGCGCCATGAGCCGCAACCGGCCGCCGCCGAGTGCCACACGAAGCGTCATCTCCCGCTCACGTGTCGTTGCACGTGCGAGCAGCATGTTGGCCACGTTGCAGCAGGCGATGAGCAGCAGCAGCGAGACGGCGGCGAGCAGCGTATAGAGCACGACGGCGAAACGGTTGACGACCTTGTAGCGAAGGTCGAGCACGTCGACGCGGAGGCGCTGTGGATACTTGTCGGGGAACTGCAGCGCACGACGCTGCACGATCGCCGTCATCTCCGCCGCCGCCCGTTCGAGCGTGACGCCGGACTTGATCCGCCCCTGGTAGGCCCACGACCATTGCTGTCCGTCTGGCCTGACAACGCCGCCGTGGTGCAGGGCGTGCGGTACCCACATGTCGGGTGCCTGCCATGCGAAGCGATCGGGCATCACGCCGATGATGGTGCGCTGTGTGTCGCCGATCGTGACCACCTGGCCGATGACGGACCTGTCGCCTCCGAACATGCGGTTCCACGCACCGTAGGCGAGCACCACGACAGGCGGTGCATCGGGCCTTGCATCATCGTCGGTGAAGACGCGGCCGAGGAAGGGCGTCACGCCCAGGTACGGGAACGTGTTGGGCGTCATGTACGTGAGGCGCACGATCTCCGCGCCCCCGTCGCGACGCATCATCTCGCGGAAGTCGCTGCTCGCGACGGAATACTCGAGTACCGACTGCGCTTCCGAGAAGTCCAGGAATTCGTCGTCTGTCATCCTGGCGCCGTTGTGCCCGCGTCCCGTCTCGACGTCGATGACGTGCACGTTCACCATCCGATCGGACTCCGCATACGGGAACGGATCGAGGAGGATGTTGCGCAGTGCGCTGTAGATGACCGTCACGCCGCCGATCCCGAGCGCGAGCGTGAACATGGCGGCGAGCGAGAAGCCGCGATTGCGGCGCAGGACGCGTGAGGCATAACGGACGTCCTGCACCAGCCACTCGAGCGGGTTGATGGAGTTCATCGTGTAGATCTCCTCGCGGATGGAGCCTGTCTGTCCGAGCTTGCGGCGGGCCGCGGCGCGCGCCTCGTCGGGCGTCATGCCGCGCGCGATGTTGTCGTCGGTCTCGATCTCGATGTACGACTCGAGCTCGCGCGAGCGCTCGTCGTCCCACCACTGCCGCCGGAAGAAGCGTGTCCACCCCATGGTCGTGAAGGCAGGCCTCGAAAGCCGGCCCTACCTCTCGTCCTCGACGGGTTTCAACACCTGGTTGACGGCGGCCACGAGCTCCTGCCACCTGTTCGTCCGCGCGACCAGCTGCTCGCGCCCGGCCGGCGTGAGGCGGTAGTACCGCGCCTTCCTGTTGTTCTCGGAGGTGCCCCAGAACGAGGCGACCCAGCCGCGATCCTCGAGCCGGTGCAGGGCGGGGTAGAGCGACCCGTGCTGCACCTGGAGCAGGGCATCGGAACGGTGCTCGATGACGTGCGCGATGGTGTGCCCATGCGCCGGCCCGGGCTGCAGGGTCTGGAGGATCAGCAGATCCAGCGTGCCCTGGAGGAGATCGGCGTCGAGCGAGGCGGAAGAGCGTCGGGGCATGGGCGGCAGCGTACAGCTATCGTCGCCAGTCCACAAGATGATCTATGGGAGAGAGCAACAGTAGACACATACGCATCCAGCCCGTTGTCGGTTCAGATCAGTCGATACGCCATTGTGCTGTCTGAGGGGCCTGGCGCGGGGGCCGCCCCGTCCGGCGCCACCCGCGCCAGGACGCGATTTCTGCCTCAACAT
>CAYRAE010000440.1:0-3233 GCA_964422175.1 uncultured Luteitalea sp.
CGGGCGTCAACCGCCAGCACCTGTTCGCCCTTGGATTTCGGGTGAACGCCATGAAAACTCCAGCCGGCCGAAGCCGAAGGATCGCCGCGCTCGTCAGGGATCTGGAGAACAGGGCCGAATAGTCGAAGGCCGTGGGCCATCGGCCGTGGGCCATCGGCCGTGGGCCATCGGCCGTGGGCCATCGGCCTTCGGAATCCGGTGCCCGATCGTGCTGACCGGTTGCCTGTTGCCTGTTGCCGGTTGCCGGTTGCCGGTTGCCGGTTGAAGCCCTTCTCTCCCTCTGGCTGAGGTACCCTGCATGGAGGGGGTTCAGGCCCGACGGCCGCCCGGCACATCCGCACACTCCACTGGGCAGGTCCCGGTCGTGGGCGAAGCACGACCGGCGACACGCGACCCGGCGCGGCGTCGTATTGGACTCAGGGCCAACCGGGGAGAACAGAACCTACACATGAACACGTCGGTGGAAGCACCGTCCAGGGCATCGCGCCTGGGCCAATGGATCATCGGTCTCATCCTGCTCGTGGGCGGCGGCGGGGCCGTCTGGTACTACGGGGTCGGGCAACCGGCTCCGAACCAGCAGGGCGGCCCGGGCCGTTTCGGCGGCATGCGCGGCAACGAGACGCCGGCGGTCCGCGTGGTCGAGGCCGAGACGCGCAGCATCGCCGTCTCCCTCAGGGCCCTGGGCACCGTCACGCCCATCAACACGGTCGTCGTTCGGCCTCGGCTCGACGGCGAACTCGTCCGGGTGGCCTTCTCCGAAGGCCAGCGCGTCTCGGCGGGCCAGGTACTGGCCGAGATCGACCCGCGGCCGTATCAGGTGGCGCTCGCGCAGGCCGAGGGTCAGCGCGCCGAGAACGAAGCCCGGATCACCAACGCCCGGGCAGATCTGGCGAGCTTCCAGTCGCTCTACGATCGGCAGCTCATCCCCAAGCAGCAGCTCACGGCGCAGGAATCGCTCGTCAAGCAGATTGAAGGCACGATCCAGTCCAACGACGCGCAGATCAACAACGCCAAGCTGCAGCTCTCGTACACGAAGGTCATCGCGCCCATCTCGGGCCGCCTGGGCCTCCGGCAGGTGGACGTCGGCAACCTCGTTCGCAGCGGCGACGCCAACGGCATCGTCGTGATCACGCAGATGCAGCCGACCTCGGTGCTGTTCACGGTGCCGGAGACGGAGCTCCCCGCCGTGCTCGAGGCGATGCGCAGCAAGACGCCCCCGCCCGTCGAGGCCTGGGACCGCGCCGAGACGACGCGGCTGGCGACGGGCACGCTGCGCACCATCGACAACCAGATCGACACGACGACGGGCACGATCCGCCTGCGCGCGCTGTTCGACAACGCCGACGAGAAGCTCTACCCGAACCAGTTCGTCAACATCAACCTGAAGCTCGCCACCGTGCGCGCCGCCACCGTCGTCCCCGCGGCGACGATCCAGCGCGCGTCGTTCGGCACGTTCGTCTACGTGATCAAGCCTGACGGCAAGGCGACGATCCGCAAGGTCACGCTCGGCACGTCCGAGGGCGAGCGCGTGGCGATCACGGAGGGTGTGGAGCCGGGCGAGCAGGTGGTACTGGAGGGCGTCGACGCGCTGCAGGAAGGTACGACCGTGGAGATCGTCGGCACCGGGCCCGCCCCGCCGCCGTCCACCGAAATCCCGATTCCGCAGGCGCGCCGCGGCCGTCAGGGGAACGGTGGCTCCGGTGGAGCCCCCGGAGCCGCCCCAGGCGCCGCGCCGGGTGCCGGTCCCGGCCAGCAGGCTCCCGCACAGCCCGCCGCGCCGGCTCAAACTCCGGGCAGCGGTCAGGGGCCGGCTGGTGCCGCCTCCGGGCAGCCGAAGGCAGGCCGTCAATGAACATCTCGCGCCCGTTCATCCTTCGCCCGGTCGCCACGGCGCTGTTGATGGCGGCCCTGCTGTTGTCGGGCGCGCTGGCCTACCGGCTGCTGCCTGTCGCAGCCCTGCCGCAGGTCGACTACCCGACGATTCGCGTCCTCACGTTCTACCCGGGCGCGAGTCCCGACGTGATGACGAGCGCGGTCACGGCCCCGCTCGAACGGCAGTTCGGGCAGATGCCGGGCCTCGACCAGATGTCGTCGACCAGTTCCGGCGGCGCCTCGGTCATCACGCTGCGGTTCTCGCTCGACAAGCCCATCGAAGTGGCCGAGCAGGAAGTGCAGGCGGCCATCAACGCCGCCAGCAACCTCCTGCCCAACGACCTGCCGCAGCCGCCGGTCTACAACAAGGTCAACCCGGCCGACACGCCGGTGCTCACGCTCGCCATCACGTCGCCGACGATGCCGCTGCCCGACGTGTACGATCTGGTCGACACGCGCGTGGCGCAGAAGCTGTCGCAGTTGCCCGGCGTGGGCCTCGTGAGCCTCGCGGGCGGCCAGCGGCCCGCCGTGCGCATCCAGGCCAACCCGCAGGCGCTCGCCGCGCACAACCTGAACCTCCAGACGCTGCGCGCGGTGATCTCGGCCGCCAACGTCAACCAGCCCAAGGGCAACTTCGACGGCCCCGAGCGGTCGTACATGCTCGACGCCAACGACCAGCTCCGCTCGGCCGACGCCTATCGCAACCTGATCGTCGCCTACAGCGGCGGCGCGCCGCTGCGGCTGTCGGACGTGGCCGACGTGGTCGACGGCGCGGAGAACACGCGCCTCGGCGCGTGGGCCGACGATCTCCCGGCCGTGCTCATCAACGTGCAGCGTCAGCCCGGCGCCAACGTGATCGACGTGGTCGATCGCATCAACGCGCTGCTGCCGACCCTCACGGCCGCCCTGCCGTCGACGCTCACGGTCTCGGTCCTCAGCGATCGCACCGACACGATCCGCGCATCGGTCACCGACGTGCAGCACGAACTGGTGTTCGCCGTGGGCCTGGTCGTGCTCGTCACGTTCGTCTTCCTGCGCAACATCCCCGCGACGATCATCCCCAGCATCGTGGTGCCGCTGTCGCTCATCGGCACGTTCGGCGTGATGTACCTCGCCGGGTTCTCGATCAACAACCTCACGCTCATGGCGCTCACGATCGCCACGGGGTTCGTGGTCGACGACGCGATCGTGATGGTGGAAAACATCGCGCGCTATCTCGAAGAGGGCGCCTCACCGATGGAAGCCGCGCTCGAAGGCGCGAGACAGATCGGCTTCACGCTCGTGTCGCTCACGATCTCGCTCATCGCGGTGCTGATCCCGCTGCTGTTCATGGCCGACGTGGTCGGCCGCCTGTTCCGCGA
>CAYRAE010000441.1:0-1319 GCA_964422175.1 uncultured Luteitalea sp.
CCGCGTTTGATGACACGGATCGTCATGACAGTCCTCGTTCACGCAACCGGGCTCGCGCCCGGGAATCAGGCCGTGACGGCCGTCGAAGCCGCCGCGATCTCGTCGAGGGCCGCCAGCATGCCGGGACGATGGCAACTGGGCCGGCCCAGATCGCCCTGCTCGTTGTGCGCGGCCACGGAACATCCGCCGCCGCACACGGGAATCAGGGCGCAATCGCCGCACGCGCGCCAGGGCGCGTGCGTGTCGAACCGATCCCTCGCTGCCGCGTGTGCGGGATCCAGCGCCGGGATCACGTGTCCGGTCCGCTGATCGGGCTCGCCCGAGAAACCGGGACAGGCAAAGAGCGACCCGTCAGGACCAACCGTGTACGAATGGCGGCGATGCAGCTCGCACGGGCCCATGTGCAGCCCATCGAGCGTCTCGAACCCACGGGCCCGGGTTTCGGCCCGGAGCCACGTCATGCGGTCGTCCGCCAGCCCGCACGAGTCGCAGGGCGTGTGTCCCACGCCGATGCCCGCGACAGTCATGCAGGTCCCTCCCAGCGCGGCCTCTGCTGGCCGTGCGGGTGTGAGCGGAATCACGCGCCGCCCGTCGCCGGTGGTCGACACCGCCGGCGACAGTCCCCTTCCAGTATTCGGCCCGCGGATGATGGGCTTGAATGCGATCTTGGCGATGTGCCCGGCAAACGGCTGGCTGCGCAGGAAGTCGAGCAGCTCGGGATAGCTGGCGGCGCTCTCGACGTCGAAGTTGCCGCCGATGCTGAGGCGCACCTTGTGCGCGACAGCGCGCATGTTGGCGACGATGCGGTCGAACGTACCCTGGCCGCCGCGCAGGGGACGCAGGCGATCGTGCGTGGCCTTGTCGCCGTCCAGGGTGATCTTCACGCCCGTCAGGCCGAACGGCAGCAACCGATCGACGACGGCGTCAGTGAGGAGCAGGCCATTGGTGATGATCGAGATCGTCATCACGACGTTGCGCGACTGGCAGGCCCGCCACATCCGCTCGGCGAGCGCGTAGACGACGGGGAGGTTGAGCAGCGGCTCGCCGCCGAAGAAGGTGAGGGTGAAGCGGGGCGACCCGAGTGCGTCGAGGCGGTGCTCGATCCACGCGCCGACGCGGTCCGCCGTCTCGAGCGACATCCGGCTGCCGGAGAAGTCGTGCGTGCCGTGGTCGCCCTGGATGCAGTAGTCGCAGGCGAAGTTGCACTGCAGCGTGGTGAGGAGCGTGACGCGGAGATGGCTCGCATCCTCGCGAATGTCGCGGAAGTACGCGTCGAGCGCGGCGTCTTCCGCCTCGCGGCTCTCGACGAGGAAGCCGAG
>CAYRAE010000441.1:1419-3215 GCA_964422175.1 uncultured Luteitalea sp.
CGTGACGTCGTTCAGGCCGAGTCTGGCCATGCGGTGTTTGAGGGTGCTGAGGGGGAGCTGGAGCTGGCGCGCGGTGCCGGCGACGTTCCAGTCGCCCTTCTGGAGTGCCTTGAGGAGGTAGCTGCGCTCGAAGGCGGCGACGGCCTGGTCGAGGATGCTCTCGACCGCGTCGGTCTGCGGGGCCTCGAACGCGGCGAGTTGCACTTCGAGCGGCAGGTCGGCTTCCGAGATCTCCGCCTTGTCGCAGACGGCGACCATGCGCTCGGCCAGGTTCTGCAGTTCGCGGATGTTGCCGGGCCACGTGTAGCGTTGCAGCACGGCGAACGCGGCGGGTTCGATTCCGCGCACCACCTTGCGGAACCGGAGCGCGTACCGCCGGATGAACACGTCGAGCAACTGCCCCAGATCCTCCATCCTGTCGCGCAAGGGCGGCAGGCGCGCCGGAATCACGTTGATTCTGTAGAAGAGGTCCTCGCGGAACCGCCCGGTCCTGACGGCCTCGGAGAGATCGGCGTTGGTGGCCACCACGAGGCGGAAATCGACCCGGATCGGGTGCCGGCCGCCCACGCGCTCGATCTCGTTCTCCTGTACGGCGCGCAGCAGTTTGGCCTGCAGATCGAGGCGCAGGTCGCCGATCTCGTCGAGGAACAACGTGCCGCCGTTGGCGAGTTCGAACTTGCCCAGCTGTTGCCGCGTGGCACCCGTGAAGGCGCCGCGTTCGTGGCCGAACAGCGTGCTCTCGACGAGTTCTGACGGGATGGCGGCGAGGTTGACGGCGATGAAGGGGCCCTTGCGTCTGTCGGAGTCGGCGTGGATCCGCCGCGCGAGCATCTCCTTGCCGGTGCCGCTCTCGCCAGTGATCAGTATTGTCGTGTCCAGCCGCGCCACCTTCTGGACGAGTCCCACCACCGAGCGCATCGCCACGCTCGTGCCCATCACGAACTCCTCGTCCTGCGCCTGCACCTGCGCGGTGAGCGACTCGACGCGATTGCGCAGGTCCTGCCGCTCGCTCGCGTTGCGCACCAGCGCGCGCAGCGCGTCGTAGTCGAACTCCTTCGTGATGTAGTGGTACGCGCCGAGCTTCATGGCCTGGACGGCCGTCTCGACATCGGTGATGGCCGAGATCATGATCACTTCGACCTCGTCGCGCTGTTCGCGCACCTGCCGCAGCAGCTCCAGGCCGCCGATGCCCGGCAGGCGTACGTCGAGCAGCATCAGGTCCACGCGGTTCTGCCGCAGCCGCGACAGGCCGTCCTCGGCCGACGACACGGACATCACGCGGTAGTCGCGCTTGAGAATCGCCGTGAGCGTGTCTCTCATCCCCTCATCGTCATCGACGATCAGGACGGTCTTTTGCGGAGGGGCCATCAGTCGGGCAATCTTACGGGAAGCACGGGCGTGCCGGAATCGGCCGGGCCCGATCCATAATTGCGAGTTTTCGTCGCCCGCTCTCCCGGTTATCGAGAGGCGGGTCCTCGGGAAGGAATCAGGGACGTGGCGAGCGCATTCGATGTCGTGGTGATCGGCGCGGGAACGGGCGGCTATGTGGCGGCGATTCGCGCCGCGCAGCTCGGGTTGACGACGGCGGTGGTGGAGCGGGGAGCCGTGCTGGGTGGCACGTGCCTGAACTGGGGCTGCATCCCGACCAAGGCACTGCTGGAGCACGCGCACGCCTACAAGGTCGCCAGGTCGGCGAAGGAGTGGGGCATCACGCTGGGCGAGGGCGCCACGGTCGGCATCGACATGAACGTCGTGCAGGACCGCAAGGACAAGATCGTCAAGACGCTCACCGGCGG
>CAYRAE010000442.1:0-3207 GCA_964422175.1 uncultured Luteitalea sp.
GCGACCCGTATCTCCCGGAGGCGTTGGCCGATGGCCACTGATCACCACCACCACGGCGGCTCGCACGGCGACGATGGCACGGCTCCGCTGAACCACGAGACGCGCGACATCCCACTCGATGGCGTCGGCAAGCTCGCCATCGCGTCGGTGCTCATCGTCATGCTGACGTCGGTCTCGATGTACGGCACGTTCCGCCTGCTCGATCGCCGCGCGCGCGCCGCGCAGGCACCGCTGGCGAAGATCAACGCCGATCGTGCCGGTAAGGACGCCGTCGTGGCGCCGCTGATGGACGCCCTCAACACGATGGACAAGCAGGGCCGGGGTGCGGCGGGTCCGCGCGTGCTGACCAACGAGCCCGCGTGGCTGCGCGAGATCCGCGCGTCCACGACGAAGGCGCAGACCACGTACGGATGGGTGGACAAGGAGTCGGGCGTCGTTCGCCTGCCGATCGCGCGCGCCAAGCAGCTGCTTCTCGAGCGCGGACTGCCCGACACCACGCCGCCGCCCGAACCGGCACAGTAGAAAAGAGTCCTGTCGATGCTCGGACGCACCTTCCTCCGTCATGCCGCGCTGGCCACGACACTCGTCGTGACGGCGGGAGTGTGGCCGGCGGCAGGGCAGGGCGCGCTGCGATCGGAGCCGGGCACCCCGGCGGATCAGAAGCCGAAGGCGCTCGAGGGCGTGACGTACGCGCAGCGCCTGGGCGAACAGGTCCCCGCCGATCTGGCGTTCGTCGACGAGACGGGCAAGGCGGTGCGGCTCGGCGACTACTTCGGATCGAAGCCCATCGTCCTCGCGCTCGCGTACTACGAGTGCCCGATGCTCTGCACGCAGGTGCTGACCGGTATGACGGCCGGGCTCAAGGGCCTGAGCTTCGACGCCGGGCAGCAGTACGAAGTCGTGGTCGTGAGCATCGACCCGGGCGAAGGCCCGGGCCTGGCGTCCGCGAAGAAGGCGACGTACGTCGCGCACTACGACAGGCCGCAGACGGCCGGCGCGTGGCACTTCCTCACGGGACGCAAGGCCGAGATCGATCGGCTGGCTGAGGCGGTGGGCTTCTCGTACGAGTTCGACAAGGACACGGATCAGTACGCGCACGCGGCGGGCATCTCGGTGCTGACGCCGGACGGCACGCTGGCGCGCTACCTGTTCGGCATCGACTTCGCGCCGCGCGATCTGCGGATGGCGATCGTCGAGGCCACCGATCGGAAGATCGCCTCGCCGGTCGACGCGGTGCTCCTGTACTGCTACCACTACGACCCGGCGACGGGCACGTACGGTCTGCTGGCGATGCGGCTGGTCCGGCTCGCGGGCATCACGTTCGTGCTGGCGATGCTGGGAGGCTGGATGGTCCTGCGGCGACGCGAGCGTCGCGGCCTGTACGGCGGCGGCCACGTGGCCCGGCCGTCGGGCGCTTCACACAAGGCGTAAGTCAGAGGATATGGGCGGCACCTTCAACTTCCTACCCACGCAGGGATCCACGCAGGCAGCCAGCGTGGACCACCTGTACTTCTTCATGCTCGGCGTGACGCTGTTCTTCACGGCGCTCGTGGCCGTGCTCATCGTGGTGCTGGCGGCGAGGTACCGCCGCCGGCAGCCCGACGACGTGGGCGCGAACATCCACGGCAGCACGGCGCTCGAGGTGATCTGGACGGCGATTCCGCTCGTCATCGCCATGGTCATGTTCGTGTGGGGCACGAGCGTGTACTTCGCGATGGCCAAGCCGCCTGCCGAGGCGATGGAGATCTACGTCATCGGCAAGCGGTGGATGTGGAAGGCCCAGCACCTCACGGGCCACCGGGAGATCAACGAACTGCACGTCCCCGTCGGGCGTCCGGTGAAGCTGCTGATCTCGTCGGAGGACGTGATCCACAGCTATTACATCCCCGCGTTCCGCCAGAAGATCGACGCCGTTCCCGGCAAGACGACGACGATGTGGTTCGAGGCGACCACGCCAGGGACCTATCAGTTGTTCTGTGCGGAGTACTGCGGCACGCAGCATTCGGGGATGATCGGCAAGGTCGTGGCGATGACGCCGGGCGAATACCAGCAGTGGCTCGCCGCCGGTGCGCCCGCGGGCACGCTCACCTCGACGGGTGAGCAGGAGTTCCAGGCGCTCGGCTGCGCCACGTGCCATCACGAAGACAACAAGGGTCGCGGCCCGGCGCTCGCCGGTATCTTCGGTACGACGCAGGCGCTGGCCAACGGCTCGACGGTCCACGTCGACGAGGCGTACCTGCGCGAGTCGATCCTCAATCCGCAGGCGAAGATGGTGCAGGGCTATCAGCCGCTCATGCCTACGTATCAGGGCCAGATCAGCGAGGATGCCATCGCCTCGCTGCTCGCCTACATCAAGTCGCTCGGAGCGCCTGGTGCGACACCGGCGGCCGGCGCCCACGACGCGGCTGCCGCCACGGGCACCCACTAGGACACGGCCATGCACGACGTCAGAAATCCCGAAACCGATTCGTCAGCACCGCCCACGATCCCGGACGTGCACTACCTGAACGCGACGCACGGCGCGATGTCCTGGTTCTTCACCAAGGACCACAAGCGCATCGCGCTGCTGTACCTGTACTCCGTGTCGGCGTTCTTCCTGCTGGGCGGCATCTTCGCGATGCTGATCCGGCTCGAGCTGGCCACGCCGGGTGGCGACCTGCTGTCTGCCGAGACCTACAACAAGGTCTTCACCGCGCACGGCGTGGTGATGGTGTTCTTCTTCCTCATCCCGTCGATCCCGGCCATCATGGGCAACTTCCTGGTGCCGCTGATGATCGGCGCCAAGGACCTGGCGTTCCCGCGCATCAACCTGGCGAGCTGGTACCTGTACATCGCCGGCGCGCTGTTCGGCGTGGCGGCACTGGTCTCGGGCGGCGTGGACACCGGCTGGACGTTCTACACGCCGTACTCCACGGCCGCGTCGAACACGCACGTGGTGCTCACCGCCACGGGCGCGTTCATCGCCGGGTTCTCGTCGATCTTCACCGGCCTCAACTTCATCGTGACGATCCACACGATGCGCGCGCCGGGCATGACGTGGGATCGCCTGCCGCTCTTCATCTGGTCGCACTATGCGACGAGCCTGATCATGATGCTCGGCACGCCCGTCGTGGCCGTGACGCTGCTCATGATGATGCTGGAGCGCACGCTGAACCTCGGGTTCTTCAACCCCGAGCTCGGTGGCGACCCGGTGCTGTTCCAGCACCT
>CAYRAE010000443.1:0-3198 GCA_964422175.1 uncultured Luteitalea sp.
CGGCGCTGGCGATGGCGGGATTGCTGGCCTGCGCTTCGAGCGACAGGCGGTCCGAGAGGGCCTTGAGTTGGCGCAGGTCGGACTCGGCGGCGCTGACAGCGCCGTTCACCCGCTCGGCGCGCGAGCGCCAGCCTGACTCATCGTCTGCCGGGGCCTTCTTCGCGTCGGTGTCGGGCTTGGAGGCGTCGGTCTTCTCAGACGCAGGGGACGCCGCGGCGTCGGTCTGGTTCGCGTCTGCTGCACCATCCGCGGTGTCAGCGGCGTCGGCAGTCGCGGGCGCTCCGGGGCCAGCCACGACGGCCCCCTTGGGGAGGTCGGCATTCGTGTAGACCTTGCCTTCGGTGGACTTGCCGGCCGCCTTGAGCTGCTCGCGACGTGCGGCTTCCTTGCGAGCGACCTCCGCCAGCGACTGCGCCGCGGCAGGAGCCGCCACGAGCCCCAGAACGAGCGCGCACACCATGCCCGCCAGCCCGCGCTTCATCGAGTTGCCTGTCATCCTCACCTCTCGATCGTCCTCGACGGGCCCGGAACCTGTCCCGCCGCAGCCCCGAGGGCGAAGGTGGAAGCCCGGCCCGTAGAAAGACCTATTCTGTGATCGGCCAAACGCGCGGGGAGTTGAACGGACCGGCAACGGGCAACCGGCAACCGGCAACCGGACAGGCGGAGGACGAACCGGGCAACCGGACGCCGCGTACCTGCCGCTCTCTTCCGCCATTCGGCATTCCCGGCATTCCCGGCATTCGGGATTCCCAGCCCGCCTTCGCGCCTCCGGCGCTGCGGCGAGGCAGGCAATCATCATTCGTCATTCCGTCCCTCCGTGCCACGAGAGGATGCGGACGGGCTCGCCGGGCGCGCTGCGGGCGATGGCGGCGCGAGTGATGACTCTCGTGCCGTCGCGCGCCACGGCCACCGCCGCGAGCAGCAACGTGCCGTTCGCGCTGACGAGCGGCTGACCGTCCCCTTCGGGATCGTCGGCCACCCAGACCACCACGCTCGGCGCGGGCCCTCGTGCGGGCCAGCGGTGCAGCAGGCCCGCGCCGTGGCAGGTCCAGAGCCACATCCATTGCGGCGCATCCGCACTCCATCGCCCTCCGGACTCCGTCTCTGCCTGAACCCAGGCACGCTCCGCCCCCTCGTCGAGTGGTGTCACACCCATGGCGCTCAGCGGACATGTCAGCGGCACCGCCAATGCGCCGACGCTCGACCAGTCAGCCGCCTGCCCCAGCGCGTGCGCAGCGACCCCGACGGCCGCGTCTGCCACGCGCACCGCAGCCGCCGCGTCCTCGACGTCGCGGGTCATCGCCTCGTCCGTCGCGACGTGACCCACGAGCCAGCCCGTGATCCCCGCGAGAAACGCCGCGAAGATCACCGCGCCTGGCAACGCCACGCCCCACTCACTGCGACCACGCGAGGTTGGGCGCCGGCGCAAACAGATCCAGTTCCACATCCCGTACCTCCTGTCCCGGCCGGCGGGCCTGCCCCGGCGTCGCGAACCACAGCGTCGAAAGGCCGCGCGAGGCAGGCGACGAGGCCTGCAGTCGCAACGCGATGCGCACGGCGCGCACGCGCAGCAGGTCCGCGTCGAACCGCCACTCCCCGGCACCGCACCATGGTCCGTCAGTGAGATCGGCCACCGTGAGCTCGACCGGCGGCCCCGGTACGGGCCCGAGCCACCCGAGCTTCGGCGTACCTGCCGCGGTGACCGCACACGTCTCGACACCCGGCACCGCAGGCCATCGCGGCGGCGCGGCGCTGCCGTAGTAGCGCACCTGCATGCCGATGACCTCGTCGGTCACAGGCTGACTCGGCGCACCGCCATCAGTCCGTCGCAACTGCCGGCGCGTCGCGTCGAACGTGAGCGCCGTCGCCGACACCACGGCGATCACCGCCGGCAGTGCGATCGCCTGATCCACAGGTCCATCGAGCACCATCGTCATGCCGCTCACATCAGCCACGCGCGCCAGCGCCATCGCGCCGCTGCCGTCGTAGACGAGCACCAGATCGCCACGACGAAAACCGCACGACAGATGCACGCCGCATGCGGCATGCCAGGCGAGCGCGAGCGCTGTCGCGCCGTACGGCACCGGCGCGGCCAATGGCGCCTGCGCCGCAAGCAAGTCCACGTGCAGGACGCTGATCCTGTCGGCCCACGCCGTGCCGGACGGATCGGCAGACGTCAGCAGGCGCCGCGGCCAGATCGCCGGGACCGCGATCGACAGCGGTCCCTTCCCGAGCAGACTCGGTCCCGCACCGGCAGACGCGACGACGCCCGACATCACCTCCTCCGTGGCGCGGGCGCGCTGCTGGAGGTCGGTCGCCTCGGGCACCGCGTGGATGACGTCGAGCACCGGCGGAAGCGCGCTCGCCAGGATCGCCAGCGTCACGAGCGTCAGCATCGCCGCGACGAGCAGTTCGAGGAGTGCGAATCCCCTTGTCATGGCTCTGCCACTCCCCATGGGCACTGCACCATCCCCGCCTGCGCCGCGCGCAGGCGACGCGACGGCACCATGGGTTCCACCTCGACCCAGAGCCGCAGGCAGCCTTCCGTACCCGCCGCCAGCACGCCCCATCGCCGCTGGTACGCCGCACCAGTTGGCGGCGAGGTACTTCCCTGCCACGCCCCGTGCTCATCCAGCCAGTCCACCCACGTCGGCATGTCCGTCGTCAGGGGATCGACACCCGTCGGCGTGAGTCCCACACCACCGTGTGCAAACGGTCCCGGCGCGTCGAGCCGCGACGAGTCGTCTGCGACGACTGCCGCGCCGACGCGCATGTACGTGAGCGTGTGCAGTTGCGCGAGTCGTTGCCGCGCGAGGTGTGTCGCCATCAGATCGGCCCGCACCTCCGCCATCGTCGTCTGCGTGCGCACGACGAGCGGCAGTACACCGGCCATCACCACCACGAGCAGACCCGCCGCGACGATCGCCTCGAGCAACACCGCGCCTCGCCTGGCGTCCCGCATCCGCGTATCCATGCCGGACGCCGACGCAATCCTCGCGCCAGTACGTCACTGCACGCAGACAACGGCGATCACCCGATCGCACGCGATGTGATTGAAGAATCTGCCGAGCGCACCTCTGAGCAAGGTGGCAGAAATGGCGATGCCCGGCCCGTGTCAGTGCGCGGCCACGCGTCAGCGCGGGACGCGTTCGACGTGGACGAGATAGACGATGCCGTCGACGTCGCCTGTGGGCGCGC
>CAYRAE010000444.1:0-3190 GCA_964422175.1 uncultured Luteitalea sp.
CCCCGTCCACGATGAGCCGCGCCTGCGCCGGCGTGGACACGACGAAGATGCTGCCCTCATCCTGCGACGCAGACGAAGGGGCCGGCCGGGCGGGCGGCGGCTGGACCGTCGTGGGCACCGGCGGGGCCGGCGGCGGTGCGGATGCGACGGGTGGCGTCGCCACCGGTGGCGCACCGGCCGACGCGGCGCCGTCGCGCACGAGATCCACGGACACCGAGGCCACCGGCTGCGCGGCGCGCAGCGTGACGGACTCCTGCGCGGTCGTGAAGCCGGCGCGGCTGATCGCGATGGTGTAGTCGCCGAACGGCAGATCGCGCAGCACCACCGGCGTCTCGCCGCGCACCACGCCGTTGACGCGCACCTGGCCCGATGGTGACGAGCGGATCAGCACGCGACCGGTCGGCTCGGCAGGTGCGGGCTCGGGTGCCTGCGCCACGGCAGGAGGCGTCGCGCGCTCCGGCGCCGGGGTCGACGGGCGAGGCGGTACCGGAGCCTGCGGCACTGGCACGGGCGTCGTGGGTGGCGGCGGCGCGGGCGACTCCGGCGTGGGCGTGGCGGATGAACCGTCCTTGACGGCGCCCGGCCCCGGGGCCGGCGAGGGAGACAGGCTCCGCCACGTCCCGTAAGCGAGCGCCGCCATCACGAGTGCCACCACCACGAGCAGCCACGGCCGTCGGCGCGTGCTCTCCTCATCTGGCTCCCACCCGTCGCGCGGACCGAGCGTGGCGCCACCAGCGCCATGCCCATCGTCATCGTCCAGTCGCCATTGGCGCGTGGGTGGCTCGGCCTCCACACCTGGGACGGGGATCGATATCGGTTCCGGTTCCGGTTCCGGTTCGACAGCCGCGTCTTCGGCGGGCACGTCGGCCACGAGCCAGTGCCCCGTGTCGATGGGCTTGCCTGCGGGCGATTCCTCCCGCGCCTCGGCAGGTGACTCGACGAGTGGCACCACCGGCCCGTCGATCGTGGCTTCTTCCGGGAACAGCGAGAGGGAGTCGCCCTTCTGGCCGTCGATCGACTGGACGCGGATTTCGCGCGGCGGCTCGCCGGTCCCGAGCGGACTCGCGAGGATGACGCCGTCGCGCGCGAAGCGCGAGAGGGCACCTGCCTCGGCCGTCTGCTCGCTGTCGCCCTCGTCACCGGCAAGCGCCGTGAGCCAGGCCTCCACCGTGTCGAACCGGCGATCGGGATCGGGGTCGAGCGCCCTGACGAAGACCTCGTGCAGGCGCGCGTCCTCGGCGGGCGTCTCGGCGAGCGTCCACCGATCGAAGGCGGGGATCGTGCCTGCGATCAGCCGGCGCCCCGACAGTGCGTCGAGGGCGAGCATCGCGAGGGAGTACTGATCGGCGCGGGCATCCCACGGGCGGCCAGACGCGCGTTCGGGCGCCGTGAACGGGACGCGGACGGGCGCCTGCAGGTGCAGACGCTCGAGGACCGGGGCCAGGCCCACGCCCGTGAGCACGCCGCCGTCATCGGTGACGAGGATGTCGCGCGGATGGATCGCGCCGTGGAAGACGCCCGCGTCGTGCGCGGCCTGCAGACCCGACGTGACGGCGCGCAGCCACGGCAGCGTGGCGTCGAGCGACTGGCGCCCACCGCGCAACCGCCCTTCCACGCTCGGCGCCGTCAGTACCGGGGACGTCATGTAGACGCCGTCCTCGAACACGCCGATCTCGTTCAGCGGCAGGAGCGACGGATGGAGCGGAAGGGTCTGGCGCAGGTCGTCGAGCGCTGCCGCGAGCGCGGCGGCATCCTCGCCCATGTCGGTGAGGAGCTTGAGCACCTGTGCCCGGCCCCGATCGTCCTCCACGAGCAGACGTGGCCCCATCGTGCCGGACGCCAGGACACGCCGGACGCGAAAAGGCCCGACCGCCTCAGGCGGCTGGAAGAGAGACGAGGGGTCGTGGGTCAGGGCCGGGACTCTCCTGCGCGAGGCTCACGCGGGTAGACGAGTCCGCATTATAGCAATGCCCGTCCCGCCCGTGGAGGTCTTCCTTGACACCCGTGGGACCCTTTGCGACAGTGAACCACCTGTGCCTTCAGACACCACGCAGGCGGCGCCGCCACACGGAATCGACCTGCGCGAGTGGTCCGGTTCACGCCTGAGCCTGGACTACGCCTTCCGGCACGACGCCCTCGCGCACCACTATGCCGGCAACCCCGCCGAGCCGGGCGCCTGGCGCGACACGATCGCTCGCGTACAGCACCATCAGCGCGACAGGGCGGCCATCGTGGCCATCCTGCAGGCACAGCTCGCCGCGCGAGAGGCACCCGTCGAGGCGCGAGCCGCCGCCGCGAAGCTCCTCGATCCCCGCACCGTGGCCATCGTCACGGGCCAGCAGTCAGGCCTCTTCGGCGGTCCCCTGTACACGCTGATGAAAGGCCTCACGGCCATCCGCCTGGCGGCCGACGTCGAGGCGCGCTTCGGCGTGCCGTGCGTGACGGTGTTCTGGAATCACGCCGAGGACCACGACTGGGACGAAGTCGCGTCGGCATGGGTGCTGGACGAGGCACTCGAAGCCCGTCGCCTCACGGTGGCCGGCGACGGGGGCGAGGATCGCCCCGTTGGGCGCGTGCGTCTGGGCGAGGACGTGACCGGTGTGCTGGCCGACCTCGAAGCGCTGCTTCCCGCGACCGAGTTCACGGCCGAGACGCTCGCGCAGCTGCGCGCGTGTTACAAGCCGGGCGTCGGCATGGCCGACGCGTTCGGGCGACTCATCGACCTTCTGCTCGGGCCGCTCGGCGCCGTCGTGTTCGACGGCAGCGACCCGGCGGCCAAACCACTGGTCAGGGCCATCTTCCAGCGAGAGCTCGCGCGACCGTGTCACACGCGTCGGCTGGCCGCCGAAGCCGGCGACGCGCTCGCCGCCGAGGGGTACCACGCGCAGGTCCTCTCGCAACCCGACGGCACGGGCCTGTTCGCACTCGGCGAGCGGCGCGTGCCGATCAAGTACCGCGATCACACGTTCTTCATCGACGACACCCCTGCCGACGCCGAGACGCTGCGCGACGATGCGGTGCGTCGATCGGAGCGGTTCAGCCCCAACGTCCTGCTGCGCCCGGTGGTGCAGGACACGCTGTTTCCGACGATCGCCTACGTGGCCGGTCCGTCGGAGCTCGCCTATCTGGGTCAGTTGCGCGACGTCTACGCCTTCCACGAGACGCCGATGCCGCTCATCGTCCCGCGCGC
>CAYRAE010000445.1:0-3188 GCA_964422175.1 uncultured Luteitalea sp.
GGAACTCGACGTCGTCGACGTGGCGGCGTGGACCGTGGTGGTCAACACGATCATGAACCTCGACGAAGCGGTGTTCTCGCGCTGACGTGACGTCATTGCAGGACGTCGCGCACCTTGCGCGCGAGGGCCTGCGGCGTGAACGGTTTCTGCAGGAACGCTTCGGCGTCGTTCGGTCCTCCGACGTCATTCGTGTATCCACTCATCAGCAGGACGCGCATGAGCGGATACCGTCGCTTGAGCATCACGGCGAGGTCGCGCCCGCTCGTGACGGGCATGATGACGTCGGTCACGAGGAGGGACACACCGGCCAGCGTCTCCGGAGCGAGACTCAACGCCTCGCGCGCCGACGCCGCCTCGATCACCTGATATCCCTGCATCTCCAGTGCGAGCCGCGCGAAGCGGCGCACGGCACCCTCGTCCTCCACCAGGAGCAGCGTCTCGTGTCCACGCGGCGTCGCTTGTCGTGAGCGGACCTCGCCAGGCTCCACGTCGCCGTCGACGGCTGGCAGCAGGACGTGGAACGTGGATCCCCTGCCGACCGCGCTCTCGACGGTGATCGTTCCGCCAGCCTGCCTGACGATGCCGTAGACGGTGGCGAGGCCGAGACCCGTTCCCTTGCCGACGGCCTTGGTCGTGTAGAACGGCTCGAAGATGTGCGACAGCACGTTCTCGTCCATGCCATCGCCCGTGTCTGCCACGGTGAGGCGCACGTAGCGACCCGCCGGCAGATCCAGTGGCTGCGCGCGCCATGACGCGGGAACGCGCACCTCTGATGTCGCGATGCGCAGGCGTCCGCCGGCGGGCATCGCATCGCGGCCGTTCACGACGAGATTCATCAACACCTGTTCGAGCTGTCCCGGGTCGATGCGGATGGTGGGCAGGAACGACGCGAACTCCGTCGACAGGTGGATGTCCTCACCCACGAGGCGTCGCAGCAGCCGCAGCGCCGACTCCGTCGCGCGATTCAGATCGATCACCCGCGGTTCCACGACCGCCTTGCGGCTGAACGTGAGGAGCTGCGCCGTGAGCGCCGCGGCGCGTTCGCCGGCGTCGCGGACCGCTTCGAGCGCCTCCCGCTGCGCGGCGTCCGATGGCGCGTTGTCGAGCAACAGGTTCGTGTACCCGTTGATCACCGTGAGCAGGTTGTTGAAGTCGTGCGCCATGCCGCCGGCCAGCCTGCCGATGGCTTCCATCTTCTGCGACTGCCGGACCTGCTCGGCAAGCCCCTTCTCTTTCTCCTGCTGGACGGTTTCGGCGTCCTTGCGCGCCGTGATGTCTTCGGCGATGCCGAGGATGCCGACCACCGTCCCATCATCGGCACGCAAGGGGCGGATGCTCGCTTCGAGCCACACGCGCGTGCCGTCCTTGCGGTAGTCCTGACACTCGCCGTGCCACTCGTTGCCGGAAAGTATCGAGCGCATCTGGGCGGCTACCTCCTCGCGCTCGCGTTCGGGCAGGCGATCGACGAGACGACGACCCAGGCGTTCGTCGGCCGTCCATCCGAAGACACGTGCCGCGCCGTCGTTCCAGTACGTGACCACGCCGTCGGCGTCCGTGACGACGACCGCTTCGCGGAGGGCGGAGACGAGCAGTTGCGCGAAGGACGAGGGGTGGTCCGGCCACGCAGGCGCGCCGGGATGGCTCATGGCAGGGCGAGTATAGCCCTGACTACCTCGGCATTGGCGCATGCTGGCGCAACGAGAGCTCCGCGAAGACACGTGTCTGCCAACGACAACGGCCCGGTTCCGCGAGGGAACCGGGCCGCGTGATACTGCCAACTCGAAGGCGTGTCTACCGTCGCCGACGGACCCAGGCGGCGGCGAGGCCGCTGATGGCGAGAAGCGTCAGGCTGGCCGGTTCGGGCACGCTGGTGGCGGCGTTCTTCTCGAGGACATAGCCGCGAACGAACGGATAGTAGCGGTGCAGTTCGTTCGGCGCGTCGTTCCATGCATATCCGCCCCGGAAATCGTACGCCAGGTAGTCCTCTTCATCGTCGCCATACGTGGCGTTGTTAGGCTCGCCGCCCCAGAAGTTCGTGTACGACCACGAAGTCCCGTCCACCCAGGTGAAAGGACCTGTCCCGATATTGGTTGCGCCAATCCAGTAGTGCGACCGCGAGGCGACGTTCGTGGGGAGCAGCGACTGGACGAACGCGTCCTCCTCTAAGCTTCCAATCGTCGCCAGGTACCCCCCGGCGGCGGCTGCGGCAGCCTGTGCGGCAGTCCAGGTGATGCCTTCGGCCGCGATCACTTCGTACCACTGGTCGTTCCCGCCCTCGGCAATCGTCCACTGTATGGGTGCCGCCACAGCAGGCGCTGCCTGAATCATCACTGCGACCGTTGCCGCCGCGAATACGTGCTTGAGCATGACTCTTCTTTCTCCGGCCGAAAGGGACTCCCACGACGTATTCGTGTCCCAGGCGCACGAGCCGCATGAGCAGGTGGGAGCCAGCGCATGTTTCGTGACACCATCAATATATGTCAAGCACAGCCATGGCGACCGCGGCCCTGCTGACAGCCGTTTTCGTCGTTCCTGCCGTTGTTCTGGGCGCGCAGGCGCCTCGTATCGTCCAGCCTGGCGCGCCGGGACAGCCCACGCGCGAGATCAGCGCGGACGAGGCGACCGATACGCACGGTGTGCGGCATCGTCCGGCCGACACGGCGTTCATGCAGGGCATGATCGGCCACCATGCGCAGGCGCTCGAGATGGTGGGGCTCGTCGAGGCGCGCACCATGAACGACGATCTGAAGCGGATGGCGCTGCGGATCGACGTGTCGCAGCGCGACGAGATGCAGATGATGCGCGAGTGGCTGGAACATCGCGGAGAGCCGCTGCCCGATCCGCACGCGCACCACATGGCGCACGGACAGATGCCCGGGATGCTCACGCCCGAGCAGATGGCGCGCCTCGCCGATGCCAAAGGCTCGGCCTTCGATCGCCTGTTCCTCGAAGGCATGATCCAGCACCACGAAGGTGCCTTGACGATGGTACGGGAGCTGTTCGCGGCACCGGGCGGCGGACAGGAACCCGAGATGTTCGACTTCGTCTCCGACGTGGAGGCGGATCAGTCGATGGAAATCGCGCGCATGCGCGCGATGCTGAAGGAGCTGGGAAGATGAAGCGTGTCGTTCATGCACTGGCCGTTGCGACCCTCGCGGCCACGATTGTTGCGCCTGCCGCCGCGCAGG
>CAYRAE010000446.1:0-3175 GCA_964422175.1 uncultured Luteitalea sp.
GCGCCAGCATACGGAGGATCCGCACGCGCACCGGATGCCCCAGCGCTTTGGCGAAGATCGCGAGCTCCTCGTCAGCGGCAGGGTCCGCGACCGGGGCGGCGAGCCGGTCGAGCGCGGCCGGGCGTTCAGGGGGACAACAGGCCGCCGGGTCGAGCGACGGGCTGGAGCGTTTCTGTCTGGTCGTGGTCGCCATCGTCTATCGTCGATTGACGATAACACGCCCTGCTGAGCCACACAACTGAGCCTTCGCGGACTGGTGGAGGCTCTGGATGGGGTCAGCGGTCGCCGCACCCGCCGCAGCCGCAGGCGTCAGAATGACGCGGGGCGTAGGCCGAGATGCCTCCCCGGCGGTCGAGGTCGATGCGGCAACACGCCTCGACCACGGCACGCAGCTGCTGGCGGCCTCGCTGCACGCGGCTCTTCATGCCCGAGAGCGAGACGCCGACTCGGCGAGCGGCCTCCTGTTGGGTCGCCCCTTCCAGATCCACGATCCGGATCGCCTCCTGATGCGCCGGCGGCAGTTGGTTCAGCATCGGCGCCAGGCATGCCGCGAGCTCGCGCAGCGCGACACCATCGCTGTCATCGGACGCTTCGAGAGGAGCGGGGTCGTCGGCCTCGATGTCGATGGCATCGCCAGCTGCGTGTTCTCTCCGGCTCCCCGTGGCCCGGTAGTAGTCGATGATGACGTTGCGTGCCGTCCGATAGACCCACGCATGGAGGCGTTCGACGTCGCGCAGCGACTGGAGGCCGGTGACGATCTGGAGCAGGACACGCTGCACCAGATCGTCGACATCGGCCTGGTTCTGCACCCGCCGGGCAATGAACGCTCGCAGGTTGCCGTGCAGTTCCTGCCACGGCAGATCGGACGCCAGCATCGTAGTCACGATGCTACCGCTTCACGTCCGTGGTCAGCTGACATCCGCAGCTGGTCGGCTGGGCCGAGGACCCACAGCACGCGGCTTTGGACTCGGGCTGGCAGCACCTGCTGAGGAGTGTCTTTTCGCAGCAGGCGACCGACGAGGCGACGGGACCGGGCGTTGATGAGGTGGCAGTCATGATCGAGCTCCCTCGTGAATGCGCGGAGGCGGACATCACGCGGCCTTGACCGCTTCAATCAGCGCGGAGGCCACGACCTGCTCGGCGCCGGTGCCGGGACTCCACTCCTCGACGAACTCGCGGCTCTGCGCCTGCACTGTGACGCGCACCTGCTGGAAACCGGCGTCGACGATCATGCGCTCGAGTTCGGCAACGGGTGCGGCCCCGGCAATGCACCCCGTGTACGCCGCCGGGTCGTTGGCGATCGCGGCCGGGAGATCACCGACGGCCACCATGTCCGAGATGGCGAGCCGACCGCCCGGCGCCAACACGCGGAAGGCCTCGCGGAAGACGGCCGGCTTGTCCGGCGCCAGATTGATGACGCAGTTGGACATGATGACGTCCACCGACGCGTCGTCAACGGGCAGGTGCTCGATGTCGCCGAGGCGGAAGTCCACGTAGTCCAGGCCGACCTTTGCGGCGTTGGCGCGCGCGAGGGCAATCATCTCGGGCGTCATGTCCACCCCGATGACCTGGCCGGTGGGCCCCACCTGCCGCGCGGCGAGGAAGGCGTCGAACCCGCCACCGCTGCCCAGGTCCAGCACGCGTTCGCCCGGCTGCAGCTCCGCAATCGCCTGCGGGTTCCCGCACCCGAGGCCGAGATCGGCGCCGTCAGGCACCGAGGCCACGTCGGTCTCCGTATAGCCCAACCGCGTCGAGGCGGTGCCCGTCGGGCCGCAGCAGCTCGTGCCGCTGCTCCCGGTGCAACAACCGCCTTGCTGCTGCTGGCTGGCCACGGCCCCGTACGCTTCGCGAACCGTCGCTCGAATCTGATCTGCTGTGGATGTCTGCATTGTTCTCTCCTGTAGAACCGTCCTGGCACTACAGACGGAGCCACCTCGGAAAGGACGCAGACTGAGCAGTTCCGGGTGAAAGATTGTGCCGTCGGCCTGCGTTCAACGATCTATATGGTGAAGGCGGCTTCGATCGGCGCAAGAGGAGTAACGATGGGCGGTGCGCGGTTCGCTTGTAGTATCGGGACGCGCCCCCTGCGGCGCAGCTGGAGGTGATTCGCGTGTCAGCCATTGTCGAACGCGCCCAACCTGAAGACATCGCCTCGGTGCTGTCGCTGCTTGAGCGCCACGGCTTACCCCTCGACGGAGCGGAGGCCATGGGTGATACGGTCGTGGTGGCACGCCTGGACGGGCGGGTCGTCGGCGCCGCCGGTCTGGAGCTCTACGCCGACGGCGCGCTCCTGCGGTCGGTCGTCGTCGAAGCGGGTGCGCAAGGCCAGGGGCTCGGACAGCGGCTCACGGAGGCGGCGCTGGCGCTGGCGCGTACCAAAGGGGTATCGAGCGTCTTCTTGCTCACGACGACTGCCGACGGGTTCTTCCCGCGGTTCGGATTCGAGCGGATCGAGCGCGAGAAGGTCCCGGAGTCCGTGCGGCAGTCCGTTGAGTTCCGGTCGGCCTGTCCGGCGTCGGCCGTGGTCATGCGTACGCAGCTCGGATGAAGGAAAGAACTACTCAACGTCGGAGCCGAGCCAAGACGACATTCGACCGTCTCCACAATGTCTCCACGGCGGCGGTCGATTCCTGCGGACTGGTGTGGACCGGAGGGAACGATTCGAAGACGCGTAACCCACTGTGAACGAAGCGCTTCTTGCCAGAAGTGACGCGCCATCAACAGTTACGGGGACCGCTTACCTCCGAGTTCGAATCCCTGCCTCCCAGCCAGCCTAACTCCTTGTTGCTGAGAGACTTCCAGGTCTCTTGAATTGGCGATTCTCCGTCGCTGCCCAAATAGTGCCAAAGTCCCCCTCCGTGCGGGGCACTGACGCTCCATTGAGACTCCTGCGCGCGCCTCGAGAAGCGAGCGTCGTCCCTGACTCGCCGCGTCCGGAAGGAGGAAGCCGCCAAGCCGCCTCCTGATCTCGAGGCACGCGTGTAATCCATGGTGGTCCATCCGGATGGCGGCCGGCTACCAGCGGTTGCTGAAGCCAGGAGGGTGGCCTGCTATAGGCTTTAAGAATGAACTGCCCTTCACTGCGCGGCGTCGCACTGGCACTGTCGGTCCTGCTCGTCACCGCACAGGCTGTCCGCGCGCGGGCGACGCTCTCGATGCGTACGTCCTGCGCGCG
>CAYRAE010000447.1:0-3170 GCA_964422175.1 uncultured Luteitalea sp.
CCGAGCGGCACGAACCACAGACCGGTGTCACCCTGGAAGGTCGGGGCGGCCGACCGGGTTTCGGTCACCACCAGGCTCGCTGCAGGATCCTGGGCGGGCGTGGTGGCCGCGGTCTGCGCGAACCCTGCAGGCGCAGCCATCGCCAATCCCATCGCGGCGGCGAGACTTACCCTGAAGAGGCGTGTCATGTGCGTGTCCCTCGAAATCGTGTGCGTATCCAAAACGTCTTACAAGAATCGCTTTCGCATAGTACCGGGCTCCGCCAGACGCGTCAAACCGAATCCGTAAGAAACTACGGATCTGTTCGTGGACGCTTCTTGAAGATCCAGGCGACGCCAATGCTGACGCCGTACAACCCGATCATCGGCAGCGCGACGAGAAACAGTGAAAGCGGATCGGACCCCGGCGTGACGATCGCGGCCACGACGAAGATGAGCAGGATGGCGTACTTGGTGTGCTTGAGCAGGAACTTCGGCGTCACCAGCCCCACGCGGGCCAGGAACATCACCAGCGTGGGCATCTCGAATACGAGCCCGAGGCCGAGGGCCATGCGCACGTAGAGCGAGAACACCGGTTCGATGCGGGGCGCGAACTGTACCGTGTCGTCGGCGAAGCTGCCGAAGAAGCTCCACGCCGCCGGGAACGCCACGTAGTGCGAGAACGCGCACCCGAGCGTGAAGAAGATCGACGACATCAGGACGAACGGGATCGCGAAACGCTTCTCGTGCGTGTACAGACCCGGCGCCACGAACGCCCAGACCTGCCACATCAGATAGGGCATCGCGAGGAGCAGCCCCGCCAGGGCCGCCATCTTCATGTAGAGCATGAAGGCTTCGGTGGGCTCGGTGTAGATGAGCTTTCCGCCCGCCGGCAGGATCGCCGCCAGCGGCTTCATGATGAAGTCGAAGATCTGCTCGATGAAGGCGATGGCGGCCACGAACCCGATGAGGACGCCGACGAGCGCCCGGATCAGGCGCTGGCGCAGTTCATCGAGGTGTTCGAGGAACGACATCTTCCCGCCGATACCCTCCTCTTCCTCCTCGTCGCCGTCTGTCGGGCGGGGCGGGGGCGGGGCGGCGGGAACGGGAGACAGGGACATGCGGGTTCGCGACGGGACCGGAGCGACGTGCTACACGTCTGCGCCGCGCGGCGTGGTGTCGGCCACCTGCCCGCGCGTTTCGTCCTGCGCACGATCGTAGAAATCGTCGGTGTAGGGATCGTCACTGGGGGCGGGGCTCACCTCGGCCGACAACGTCTCCGACGACGCGGTCGACGCGACGGCCGGTGCCGCTGCTGCGGCAGGCGCCGGGCGCGGCGTGCGTTCCTTCTCCTCTTCGACCCGGATTTCCTCTTCCAGGGAACTGCGCAGCTCGTTGGACGCCTTCTTGAACTCCGAGAGGGACTTGCCGAGGGACTTGCCGAGTTCGGGCAGCTTGCGCGGGCCGAACACGATCAGGGCGATGACGAAGATGATGACCAACTCCGGCATGCCGATGGGACCGAACATCGTGACGCTCCAGGGATTTCGTAGGGCGACCTCGTGCGACGAGGCGGCGGCGCGGACAATCCCGAATTATAGGAACGCGGTTCGAGCAGGGTCAAATGACAGTGGTGTCATCCGAACCGGCAACCGGCAACCGGGCACATTCCCATCGCTCCCACTCGAGGTTGCCGCCGGATGAGTCCGGTTGCCGGTTGCCGGTACCTCCCGTGTTACGCTCGAACGTCATGTCCAAGCACCGCGCGCTGCCTGCGGTCCTGTTCGCCATCACCGTCTCCGCGCTCGTCGGAGGCGTGCTCGGACGTCGTGCGCAGGCCACCGCGGATCCCCTGACCGATCGCTATCGCGTGTTCACCGCGGCGCTGGCCGCCGTGGAGCAGGAGTACGTCGAGGACGTCGAGTCCGACCGCCTCGTCTACAGCGCGATCACGGGCATGCTCCAGACGCTCGATCCGCACTCGAGCTTCCTCGATCCCCGCGCGTACGCGCAGATGCGCGAGCGCCAGGAAGGCCGCTATTACGGTCTCGGGATCACCATCTCCCCCCTCGACGGCGACATCACCGTGATGGCGCTCTTCGAAGGGTCGCCCGCCTACAAGAAGGGCATCCGCCGCGGCGACGTCATCGCGCGGATCGAAGGCGAGGACACCAAGGGCTGGACCAGCGATCAGGCCGTCAAGCAGCTGCGCGGGCCGAAGGGGACGCAGGTCAAGGTCGGCCTCCGGCGACAGGGCTATCCCGACCTGATCGAACTCTCCGTCGAACGCGATGAGGTCCACATCCCCACCCTGAAGGGCGTCTTCATGATCGGCGCCGACACGGGGTACATCAGGCTCAACGACTTCTCGGAGACGACCGACCGCGACCTCGGTGAGGCGCTCGACTCGCTGTCGGCCAAGGGGATGAAGCGCCTGCTGCTCGATCTGCGCGACAACCCCGGCGGGCCCCTCGATCAGGCCATCAAGGTCTCAGACCGCTTCCTGCCCAAGGGCGACATGGTGGTCTACACGCGGGGCCGCACGCGCAACTCGGATCAGGACTACCGCGCATCGGATCCCGGCGACTTCGGCACCATGCCCATCGTCGTGCTCGTGAGCCGGAGCAGTGCGAGTGCGGCCGAGATCGTGTCGGGCGCACTGCAGGACCACGATCGCGCCCTCATCGTCGGCGAGACGACGTTCGGCAAGGCGCTGGTGCAGTCGGTGTACCGGATCAGCGAGGGCGCGGGGCTCGCGCTCACCACGGCGCGCTATTTCACGCCGAGCGGCCGGCTGATCCAGCGTCCGTGGGACGGCACCTTCGACGAGTACCTCACGTACTCGCTGCGCGAGCAGAAGGCCGACGCGCCGCACGATCCGGCGAACCTGAAGCTGACCGACGCGGGCCGCAAGGTTTATGGCGGAGGCGGCATCGAGCCGGACAAGTACATCACGGGGCCTGTCGAGGGCTTCAACCCGACGCGCTTCGGCCGCGCGCTCTATGCGCGCCAGGTGTTTGCCGACTACGCAGGCCGGTACACGGCCGAGGGCGACACGCGCATCAAGAGCAACGGCCAGGCCCGCACCATCACGCGCGGGTTCACCGTCGACGACGCGATGGTGGCCGACTTCCGCACGTACCTCCAGTCGCGCAAGGTGCGCATCGACGATGAGGCGATGAAGACCGACGA
>CAYRAE010000448.1:0-3165 GCA_964422175.1 uncultured Luteitalea sp.
GCGTGGCGAGGTCGGGCAGTTCGACGAACGAGTGGTGCTGCCGCACGGTGAGTGACGTCGCCGTCGGGGCGACCTGCCGCACGAGCGGGCCCGGCGCGCCGTCGGTGACGAGCGTGACGATGGCCTCGATCTCCGAATTCTTTGGGAAGGCCTTCGTGCGCGGCAGGTGGACGGCCGTGCGGCTCGCGTCGACGCGGTACGCACCCTGATTCGCTCCACGCAGGCGATCGATCACGCCATGCGCGTCGCGCAGCACGAAGTCCGTCGCATCGACGAGCACGCGATCGCCATCGGCGGCTTCGACCTTGAAGCCCCACAGCACCGATCGCGCGAACGAGTCGGCGACCGCCTGTCGCTCGGCAGGGTCGGTGCTGAGCGCGCGAAAACGCTGGTTCGCCTGCGTGAGCAGCACCTTCGGCCCGACGCGCTGGAATGTCACGACGGCGGTATCCCCGAGCTGTCCGCGATCGAGCCCGATGGGATTCGATCCGATGCCGGCCGGCAGCGAGACCTGGTATAGCAGTTCGCGATCGAAGCGCTCGATCTCGAGATACAGACGTCCCGCGGCTTCGTCCCAGTAGAGCGGCACGAAGCCGTCCATCTTCGTCCACCCGCGCGTGCGGTCGGCGATCGATGTCGTGGTGGAGGAGGCGGTGCCCTGCGCCGCCGCGGGGAACGACGGTGCGGTGAGTGCGACGAACGACAGCGACACGAGCAGCACGCGCGCCAGGGAACAGGACGTCATGTTGGCCTCCGAAAGGCGGGAATTGTAACATCCGCCTCCATGGACCGCCGGCAGTTCCTCCAGCACTCCGTCATCGGTGGCGCGTCACTCGCAGGCGGCGCATCGGCACGCGCACAGTCGTCGATCGCGCAGTCGCCCGAGCGCATCTCGCGCGTCACGCTGACTGTGGGTGACGAAGTGGTCGAGCGCAGCGTGGAGGACCTCCGCCGCGCACAGGAGACGGGTGCCGTGACGGCTCGCGCGATCACGCAGGCGTATCTCCGCCGCATCGATGCGATCGATCGGCAGGGCGGCGTCAACAGCGTGATCGAAGTGAATCCAGACGCCCTCGACGTCGCCGAGCGCCTGGACCAGGAGCGGCGCGCGGGTCGCGTTCGCGGACCGCTGCACGGCATCCCGGTGCTGATCAAGGACAACATCGACACCGCCGACGCGATGAAGACGACGGCGGGATCGCTGGCGCTGGTGGACGCCAGGCCGCTGGCCGATGCGGGGCTCGTGACGCGGTTGCGCGACGCGGGCGCCGTGTTGCTCGGCAAGACCAACCTGAGTGAGTGGGCCAACTTCCGATCGAGCAAGTCGACGAGCGGGTGGAGCGGTCGCGGCGGCCTCACGCGCAATCCCTACGCGCTCGATCGCAACGCCTGCGGATCGAGTTCGGGATCCGGCGCGGCGGCAGCCGCGAGCCTGTGTACCGTGGCGGTGGGGACCGAGACAGATGGTTCGATCATCTGTCCATCGGGACGCAACGGTCTCGTGGGCCTCAAGCCGACGGTCGGCCTCGTGAGCCGGAGCGGCATCATCCCGATCTCGGCGACGCAGGATACGGCAGGCCCGATGACGCGCACCGTATCCGACGCGGCGGCGTTGCTCCAGGTCCTTGCCGGGCCTGACCCGCGTGACCGCGCGACGAAGGGGCAGCGCGTGGCGCCCGACTACATGGCGTTCCTCCAGATGGACGCGCTGCGCGGTAAGCGCATCGGCGTGATGCGCGACTTCTTCGGATCCGACCCACGCGTGGGTGCGGCGATGGAGGACGTCATCGAGGTGCTCGAAGACGGCGGCGCGACGATCGTGGACAAGACCGAGTTGTCGACGCGCGGCAAGTTCGGGGCGGCCGAATTCCAGGTGATGCTGTACGAGTTCAAGGCGGGCGTCGACGCGTACCTGGCGTCGCTCGGGCCCGGCGCGCCGATGAAGACGCTCGCCGACGTCATCGCGTTCAACGAAGCGCACGCGGCCGAAGAGATGCCGTACTTCCGTCAGGAGACGCTCATCGCGGCGCAGGCGAAGGGGCCGCTCACCGAGAAGGCCTACCTGACGGCGAAGGCGACGGCCGCGCGTCTCTCACGCACCGAGGGCCTCGATCGCGTGTTCGCCGCGTCGCGTCTCGATGCCGTGATGGCGCCGAGCGGCGGCCCGGCGTGGTTGATCGATCTGGTGAACGGCGACGCGGGTACCGGTGGCAGTTCCGGCCCCGCAGCCGTGTCCGGCTATCCCAACATCACAGTGCCGTGCGCAGACATCCGCGGCCTGCCCATCGGCGTGTCGTTCATGGGACCCGCCTGGTCCGAAGGCACGCTGCTCGGGATCGCCTACGCCTATGAACAGCGCAGCAAGGCCCGTCGACCGCCCCAGTACCTGCCGAGCGCCCTGGTGTGAACGGCCGCGCCATGGAACTCGCGGGGGCCGGACGTGTCCGGCCCGCCCTGCCTACTTGAATTCGATCTCGAGCTTCTCGACCTCGTTGATCTTGATCCCCTTCATGCCCTTGAGAGCCGTGCGGATCTGATCGATCGACGGCGAGTCGCCGAGTGCCTCCAGCTTGTCCACGCCCTGCGGGTCGGCGAAGAGCTCACCGAACGCCACGTCGAGCAGCGTGACGCGCTTGCCCTGGACGTGTGTGGCGTTGGTGCGCACCAGCGTGCCCACCGGTTCCACGGCGATCGCCACGCGCATGTCCTTGAACATGGGCGCGAGCATCGCCATCATCTCCTTCGGCATCTCCTGCTTGCCTTCGGTCTTTGGCGCGCCGGCCTTCTTCGCTTCCGACTTGGCCATCTGATCGAGCAGATCCAGCGTGATGAGCGCGTTGCCACCATTGCGCGTCAGGACCATGGGCAGGCGGTCGCCCTTGGCCGCGACATCGCCCGCCGCCTTGTCCATGTCGGGCAGCGATGTCGTCATGTTGAGCGTGTTGAAGTCCTTGAACGCGTAGATGGCCTTGACGCCGGACATCTCGCCGGACGTGACCGGCTCGCTCGACACGAACGTCACGCCCTCGCCGAGCTTGGTCGCTTCGGCGGCGAGTTTCTCCTTCGAGAACATCGTGGCGGGATCCACCTTCTTGGCCGCATCCTTGTCCTCGCCGCCGCCCATCATCGACATCATCCCCATCGCCGACGCGTTGACCAGCATCG
>CAYRAE010000449.1:0-3157 GCA_964422175.1 uncultured Luteitalea sp.
CGTGCCCGAGTATCTCGGGCCGCCGAAGATCAAGAACGATGCGCCGTTCAGGCTGTCGCGTCCCGGCGTGGTCACCGGGCTGGCGTGGACCGAAACAGGCGGCGACGTGCTGTATGTCGAAGCGACGCTGCTCCCGGGCGGAAAGGGTCAGCTCGTACTTACGGGACAACTCGGCAGCGTGATGCAGGAATCTGCACGCGCCGCGCTGAGTCACGTGCGCTCGCGCGCCGATGCGCTCGGCATCCCCACCGATCTCTTCGGCACGCACGACCTCCACCTGCACGTGCCCGCTGGCGCGATCCCCAAGGACGGTCCGTCGGCGGGCGTGACGATGGCGACGGCCATTCTCTCGGCGGCACGCCAGACGCCGGTGACGCCCGACGTCGCGATGACCGGCGAGATCACGCTGAGCGGACTCGTGCTGCCCGTGGGCGGCATCAAGGAGAAGGCACTCGCCGCCAGGCGGCAGGGCATCAAGACGATGATCCTGCCGGCGCAGAACGAGGACGACCTCGACGAGCTCTCGCCGGAAGCGCGGCGCGAGATGACGTTCAGGCCGGTGGCCACGTTCGAGGAGGTCGTCGCGATCGCGCTCGGTCCGATCGAACCGCAGGCACCGTCAGACACGCCCCCCGCGCCGGCCGAACCCGTTGTCGCCGGCTGACGCGTGGCTGTCGCGTTCTGTATCTCGGGACACGGCTTCGGGCACGCCAGCCGGCAGGTGGAGGTCATCAACGCGTTCGGCGCGCTGCGCCCCGATCAGCCTGTCCACGTCATCACCCGTGCGTCGCGCTGGCTGCTCGATCGCACCATCCGCGTTCCCGCGACGATCGTCGAGCAGGCTGTCGACTCCGGCGCGATCCAGCGCGACAGCCTGATCGTCGACATCCCCGCGACGCTCGATGCCGCGACACGGTTCGAAGCCGGTGCCGATGCCGCGGCCGTCGAACTCGCGGCAACGCTGCGCGATCGAGACGTGCGCGTGGTGGTGTGCGACGCACCAGCCATGCCGTGTACCGCCGCGCACCTGGCCGGCATCCCCGCCGTCCTGCTCGCGAACTTCACGTGGGACTGGATCTACGAGGATTTCGCGTCCGATCATCCGGGCTACGACGCCCTCCCCACCCGGCTTGCCGCGCGGTACGCGCACGCGTCCGCCGCGTGGCGCCTGCCGATGGCAGGCGGCTTCGAGTCGGTGGCGACCGTCCTCGACTTTCCGTGGATCGCGCGTCGATCGCAGCAAGATCCCGCAGACGTCCGCCGGCGTCTCGGCGCCGGCGACAGCCGTCCGCTCGCGCTCATCTCCTTCGGTGGCTATGGCGTGGCCGACATGACGCTCGCCCACCACGACGGCGCGCCGTATCGTCTGGTGTTGTCGGCTGGCGCGCAACATGCGCCTCTCGACGCGCCCGCTGATGCCCTGCACGTCGATCGCGAATCGCTGACCGCGCAGGGTCTGCGATACGAAGATCTCGTCGCCGCCTGTGACGTGGTCGTCTCCAAGCCCGGGTACGGCATCGTGTCCGAGTGCGTCGCCAACGACACGGCCCTGCTCTACACGGACCGTGGCAGGTTCCGCGAGTACCCGGTGATGGTCGCGCAGATGCCCGCCGTCATGCGATGCGCGCACATCTCGAACGCCACGCTCGCCACCGAGCGGTGGGACGAACCGATCGCCGCCCTCCTCGCCCAGCCGCGCCCGGCCTCGCGTCCCCTCGTCAACGGCGCCGACGTCGCCGCGGGCATGCTCAGCGCCATGCTGTAGGGACGACGCATGCGTCACCCCTGCGACTGTGATATGCATCGCGCTGCGCGCGTCGACGCGCGCCAGAGGATCACGGTCCATGCACCATCCGCTCTCCGCTCTCGTCCTGCCGCCGTCGGTCGGCAGCGCCGCACAACAGGTCACCGGTGTCTGACGCATCGCTCGCATCATCCACGCACGCCAGGTACGCCTGGATCGTCGTCGGCCTGCTCGTCCCTGTCGCACTCCTGAACTATCTCGATCGCCAGATGCTGGCGTCGATGAAGTTCTCCGTGATGCACGACATCCCGGAGATCGGTCTCGAAGCGAGATGGGGCGCCATCCTGGCGCTGTTCAAGTGGGTCTATGCGTGCGTGAGCCCGATCGGCGGGTACGTGGCAGACAGGTACAGCCGTCGCCACGTGATCGCGGGCAGCCTGCTCGTGTGGTCGATCGTCACGTGGATGACGGGCCACGTGACCACCTACGAAGGCCTGCTCTTCACGCGTGCCTTCATGGGCATCAGCGAGGCGCTGTACATTCCCGCCGCGCTCGCGCTCATCGCCGACTTCCATCGCGGGCACACGCGGTCGCGCGCCGTGGGGTTTCACCAGATGGGCATCTACATGGGCGTGATCATCGGCGGCTTCGGGGGATACGCCGCCGATCATCCGTCGCTCGGCTGGCGATGGGCCTTCGAGTTGTGCGGCCTCATCGGCGTGCTCTATGCCCTGCCGCTGTTCCTGCTGCTGCGCAATCCATCCCGACCCGACGGCGAGCCGCGTACCGCCAGTCCGACGCCTGGTGCGGCGCTCGGAGAACTGCTCGGCAACAGGTCGTTCGTGCTGCTCGTGCTGTACTTCACGCTTCCCGCGCTCGCGGGCTGGGTGGTGCGCGACTGGATGCCCGCCATCCTGAAGGCGGAGTTCGCCATCGGTCAGGGGCTGGCCGGCGTCTCCGCCACGCTGTACTGGCAGGTGGCGGCGATGATCGGTGCCGTCACGGGCGGCTGGCTCGCGGACAAATGGATGCAGCAAAGCGACCGCGGCCGCATCCATGTGAGCGCAATCGGCATGGCGATGATCGTCCCGGCGATGTTCGGCGTCGGATACGCCCCGCAGACGGGATTGCTCTGGGTGGCGATCGCCTTCCTGCTGCTGTTCGGACTCGGATGGGGCTTCTTCGACGCCAACAACATGCCGATCCTGTGTCAGGTGGCTCGCCCCGAACTGCGCGCCACCGGCTATGGGATCATGAACTTCGTGAGCATCAGTTGCGGCGGGTTCGCCGACTGGGGCTTCGGCCTGATGCGCGACCGCGGCGTCCCGCTCTTCGGGATCTTCGGCGTGTTCGCGAGCGCCGCGGTGCTCTCCGTCGTCCTCGTCCTCCTCATCCAGCCACGCTATCGCGAAG
>CAYRAE010000450.1:0-3153 GCA_964422175.1 uncultured Luteitalea sp.
CGGCGATGACGATGGACGTGCGGCGCCGCATCGACGGGAAGCGGAACAGCGAGATTTTCCCGATGCTGTTCGAACGCGAGCTGTCCATGGAGGACGTGCTGCAGTTCGAAGAAGAGAAGGAGGGCGCGTACAGGCAGCTGTCGCGCGGCAGGCTGGCACCCGTGCGCGGCGCACTGTCGCTGCTCGCGCGCCTCGACGCCCGCGGGATCCCCGTGGCCGTCGCCACGTCGGCGCCGTTGAAGAACGTGGAGCACAGCATGAAGGAATCGGGGCTGGGGCGGCACCTGACGCTCGTCGCACGCGGCGACGAGGTGCCGCGCGGCAAGCCGTTCCCCGACGTGTTCCTGCTGGCAGCCGAGCGCCTCGGTGTGCCGCCCGACGCGTGTCTGGCGTTCGAAGATGCTCCGATCGGCGTGGCCGCCGCCATCGGCGCGGGCATGACGTGCGTCGGCATCACCACCACGTTCACCGAGGAGCAGTTCAACGGGAACATTCCCGCCCCGCACGCGGTCATGCCCGACTACGAGGCCTTCCTCGACGGTCCGGGGCACTGGCTGTTCGACGCGTGACGGGTTGCCCGGCCCCTACTTGCGAGCGGCTTCGACGTCGCGATGGAAGACGAATAGCGGGTCGGCGTTCTCGGCTGTCGTGGTGAAATTCCACGTGCGGCCGCCCCGCTGCGAGAGGCGGAGCCGCTTCTCCGTGTAGTCCACCGAGAACGTGCCGACGTTGGCGTAGGGCAGCGAGAAGGCGTCCTTGTGGGACGTCTCGTACCGGAACCCCTCGCCCGTCGCGCGCAGCGTGCCTTCGCAGGAGCCCACCGTGTGCTTGTGGATCACCGGAACCCTGAGGTCGATGGCCGCGACGGCCGCCGCCGACGCAGCAGCGGGCGGCAGCGTGACGGCCACCGTCGTCGGACCGTCTTCGGCGATGTCGACGTTCTGCACCACGGGCGGACGCCCCTCCAGTTGCACGTTCAACTGGAACGACCCCGCCGTCACGTCGCGCGACGCCAGCGGCGTGGTACCGAGGTACTTGCGGTTCAGGAAGACGTACGCACCAGGGACGTCGCTCGTCACGCGGAGTTCGCGCGGTTCGCGTGCGGGAGGTGCCGGCTCCGGCGCCTCGGTACGGCGACGAGGCGCGTTCGCGGCAGACGATGACGGTCCCGGCGATGGCGTGCTCGTCCGTTCGGTCGGCGCGGGGCGTTCGTTGGCGCTAGATGGGGTTGTCTTCGCCTCTCCGGCTTCCGCGGCGGTCTCCGCCGGAGTCGGAGCGGGAGCGCCACCACCAGCGATGAACCAGATGACGATCGCGGCGGCGACGATCGCCGCGCCCGCCAGGAGCATCAACGGGCCACGTCCCGATGGCGTGTCCTGTTCCTCGAGGCTGCGCATGACAGCCAGCCTACCATGTCACGACGTAAGCACGGACTAACGCGAATCGCATGACACCTGCCGGCCTGAAGCTCGTCCCCGGTTCCCCCGGCGCGACGACAGAGATCCTCCCCGGACCCACTCCCATCGTCATCGGGCGCGACCCGCTCTCGGACGTCGTGCTGGCGGAACCCAGCGTGTCGCGACGCCACGCGCAGGTGACCTGGCGCGACGAGGCGCTGATCCTCGAGGACCTCGGCAGCGCCGTGGGGACGTTCGTGAACGACGTCCGCGTCACCGCGCACATCCTGGCCGATGGGGATCGCGTGCGCTTCGGCAGGCGCGTCCAGTTCGACGTGGTGAGCCAAACCATCGCCACGCTGCTGGAGTCGGCAGGCCCCGACGACCGCAACGCCGGCGTGAGGCATCTCCAGGAACTGCTCGACGTTGCGCGGCAACTGAACAGCGCGGCCGTGCTGCCGGAGGTGCTCGCGGCGGTCCTGCGGTCGGCCATCCGCATCATGCGCGCCGATGCCGGTGCGCTCGCGCTCATCAACCCGGATCAGAAGCTCGAACTCGTCCTGCGCCTGCCGGGACTGGCGTCGCCACCCGTCGGGCAGCAGGAACTGGACCTGCTCACGCAGGCCGTGAAGGGGCGCCGCACCATCACGAGTCAGGCGATGCACGAGACGCTCGTCGGCGGTTCGATGGGGTCGCGGCCAGACATCGTGGCCACGCCGCTGATGGTCGCGAGGCGCGCGCTGGCCGACGACTCGTCGTTCATCGGCCGCCTCGACGCGGTGGGGGCGCTCCTCGTGTCGCGTCCCGCCAGCATGCAGGTGGTGCCGCACGAGGAGATTGCCATCTTCGAATCGCTGGCCGCCGACGCGGCCATGGCGATCGACTCGGCGCGGCTCTACAAGGACGCGCGTGCCAAGGCGCGCTACGAGCACGAGATGGCGATCGCCAAGGACATCCAGGCCGCGCTCCTGCAACCGCCTCCCGCGGTGTCCTTCGCGTCGACGTTCGCGCAGACCGAGTCCGCGGCGTCTGTCGGCGGCGATCTGTATCAGGGCGTGATACGGCCGGATGGCAGCCTGGCCCTCACGCTCGGCGACGTATCGGGCAAGGGGGTCGGGGCGTCGCTCATCATGGCGCTCGCGACGGGCATGCTGCGCCTGCTCCACGACCTCGGCCAGCCGTTGTCGGACATCCTGCCCACGCTCCACACCGAGTTGCTGCACTACAGTCCCGGCAACAAGTACCTCACGCTCGGCGCCGCGGTGCTGCATCCAGACGGCCGCCTCGAGCTCGCCAATGCGGGGCACTGCGCGCCCGCCCTCGTGCGCGCGTCAGGCGAGGTGACGATGCTCGAGTCGGGAGGGCCGGTGCTCGGGCTCCTGCCGTTCGGTTCGTGGGACGTGGAAACGATCACGATGGCGCCGGGCGACGCGCTCGTCATCTACAGCGACGGCGTCAGCGAGTCGACGTCGCACACGGGCGAGGATTTCGGAACGAATGGCATCGCGTCGACGCTGGCAGCGGTCGCCGGGCGCACGCCATCGGAGATGGCGCACGCGCTGCTCGACGCGGCGGTCGAGTTCAGAGACGGCCGCCCCGCTGGCGACGACGTCTCGCTGCTCGTCGTGCGGTACGAAGGCTGAGGCGCGCTCAGGCGAGCAATGCCTTGGCGATCGTCTGCAGTTGCAGGTTCGACGCGCCTTCGTAGATCTGGCCGACCTTCGCGTCGCGATACAGCTTCTCGACGGGCGCGTCC
>CAYRAE010000451.1:0-3152 GCA_964422175.1 uncultured Luteitalea sp.
GCGACGAGCGGGTGTCGGCGGCTGGTGATCGTGGGATCGGTCATGGCTGGCCCGCGCGGATCGCGCGAACCCCTATGGTAAGATTTTGGCGTCGTTTGGCCCAACTGATGCGGGCTGGCAGGCTCATGGTGGGCCTGCGTGGACCCGCCATGTCATCGCCAGGATCGCCGCAGTGTTAGAAGTCAAAGCGCAGTTGCTCCGCAAGTTCGAGGACGAGATCTCCGCTCTGGATCGTGAGCTCAAGACCGAGCTCCCGAAGGAGATCCAGCGTGCCCGCGAGCTCGGCGATCTGCGCGAGAACGCCGAGTACCAGGCCGCCAAGGAGCGCCAGACGTTCCTGCAGGCGCGCATCGGCATGCTGAAGAAGCGCATGGCCGACATCTCGCTGATCAACCTCGACAAGATCCCACAGGGCCGGGTGGCGTTCGGCTCCACCGTGACGCTGCGCGAGGATGGTGAGAAGGTCGTCTATCAGCTCGTGATGCCCGAGGACGCCGATGCCGCCAAGGGCCTGATCTCGACGGCATCCCCGATCGGCCGCGCCCTGCTCGGCAAGGAAGAGGGCGACGAGGTCACGGTGCCCACCCCCAATGGCCAGCGAATCTTCGAGCTCGTCAAACTCGTCACCATCCACGACTAGCCCGCCCTACGCGCCGCGCCTGCGCACGGCACTCGTGTTCACGGGCACGGGATCGGCGGGTGCCTATCACGCCGGCGTCATGAAGGCGCTCGCCGAGGCGGGCGTGAAGGTCGATCTCGTGGCCGGCCGCGGCATGGGTGCCGTGAGCGCGATGCTCGCGGCCATCGACGGCGGGACGCGACTGTGGCAGCCCTCCGGCGCCTGGAGCGGCGCGCGCCCCGCGGCCTTGTACGGCTGGCGCCTGTCGTGGCGCGTGCTCGGCTGGGCCCTCGCCGCGTGCTTCTGCGTACTCGCCATTCCCGTGGCGGTGCAGGTCCTCGCGATGCTGTTGTATCCGCTCGCGTATGCCGTCCAGTTGACGGGGCTCGATCGCGACGGACGCGTCGCTGCACTCTTCGTCCAGACGATTGCCGCCACGTTCAGCCATGCGCTCTTCGCGCAGGTAATTCCGCGCGTGGCGGTGCTGTCGTTGCTGGCGGCGGCGTTGTTCCTCGCGGGCGAGTACGTGTTGCGGATGCGCGGACGTGCCCGTCGCGGCTGGGACGGGCCACCCTGGTGGGTCGCGCTCGGCGCGCCTCTCGATGCCCGTCATGCTGTGGCGCATTTCGCGCAGGCACTCTGGACGGGACCCGCCGCCGGCGGTTCGCGCACGACGGATCGCCGCGAACTGAGCCGCCGCTACGTGGAGATGATCGCCGACGGGCTCGGTCAGCCGGGCTCCGCGGAGCTGCTGTTCGTGACCCACGACCTCGATGCGCGCCGCGACCTGGTCTTCGCCGCGCTGCAGGAGCCGTGGCGGCGCCGCTTCTTCACCGAGGACGCGGCGGGCGTGCGCGTCGCGGAGGTGATCGACCTGCTCGGGGCCGGCCGCGATCTCGCCATGGACGGCCTCAGTGCGTCGCTCGCCGTGCCGCTCGCGGCCGAGCCGCACGCACTGACGTTCCCGCTCGACGGCGCCTGGCGCGGCGAGACGCATATGGTCACCGATCGACCCGAGTCGCTGATCCGGTTGCTCGAAGAAGTCTCGGCCGCCGGCGCGGAGCAGGTGATTCTCGTGAGTGCGGCGTCGCCGCTGCCGGGTCCGCACGGCCTCACCGCGCGCCGCGCCGATCCGCGCGCGTGGCTCGGGCAGGCCATCGCCGCGCACGAGAGCGCCAGCGTGCGCGACGGTGCCACGGCGTTCTTCGATCGCTTCACGACCGTGTATCACGTGCAGCCCGCGCACAATCCGCTCGGCCCCTTCGACATGGCCGGCACGCGCGACGCTCGCTCCGATCGACATGCCGTCCTCGACGAACTCGTCCGCCGCGGCTACGACGATGCGTACGCCCAGTTCATCGTCCCGGTCATCGGTGGCAGTGCCGAGGGGCTGGATCAGCCACCCCTCGCACCCATCGCCCCTGGAGACGATCTCCCGCTGACGTAGAAGAATTGCAGAATCTCACAATTTCAGAATTGCTTACCTTCAGTAGTCCTTCGAAGGCTGGCGGTGTGAATGAATTGTGAAATCGTGAAATCGTGGAATTCCCATGACTCGTAAGGCACTTTCTACACGTCTGATCCATGCGGCCGAGGGGGCGATGCCCGGGGCGTTTCCGCTCACAACGCCCGTCTACGAGACCACCACGTTCGTCTTCGAGTCGACGCGCGATGTGCAGGCCTACATCGAGGGCGGCACCGATCGCTACTTCTACACGCGATACGACAATCCATCGCTGCGCTCGCTCGAAGTGAAGCTGGCCGAGGCGGAAGACGCGGAGGCCGCGATGGTCTTCTCGTCGGGGATGGGCGCCGTGGCAACGACCATCATGAGCCTCGTGTCTGCGGGCGACGAGGTGGTGTGCAGCGCGGCCATCTACGGCGGCACGCTCCACCTGCTGCAGTCGTTCCTGCCGCGATTCGGCGTCACGACGCGATTCGTGGAACTGGACCAGATGCGCGATCCGACGTTCGTCATCGGACCGAAGACACGACTGGTGTGGTTCGAGTCGCCGATCAATCCGACGCTGCGCTGCCTCGACATCGCGCGCGTGGCGGCGGCGTGTCGTGCGGCCGGCGTGACGTCGGTGATCGACAACACGTTCGCCACGCCATACAACCAGCGCCCGCTCACCCTCGGCGTGGACCTGGTGATGCACAGCGTGACCAAGTACCTGAACGGTCACAGCGACGTGACGGGCGGGGTCGTGATGGGCTCGCGCGCCGTGATCGACAGTCTCCTGCCGGGGCGCAAGCTGGTTGGCGCCCTGATGGATCCCGGCGCCGCGTCACTCGTGGCTCGCGGCCTCAAGACGCTCGACGTGCGCATGGAGCGGCACAACGCCAACGCGCTGGCGCTGGCGCGGGCGTTCGAGGGCGACGCGCGCGTGGCGGCCGTGTCGTACCCCGGACTCGCCAGTCATCCGGATCACGCCATCGCCGCCGCACAGATGCGCGGGTTCGGCGGCATGGTCACGCTCGATCTCGCAGGCGGATTCGACGCTGCCGCGCGGTTCTTCGATCGCCTCACCGT
>CAYRAE010000452.1:0-3137 GCA_964422175.1 uncultured Luteitalea sp.
CACACGCGGAGCGTCTGCTCGACGAGGGGCACGCGTACTACTGCTTCTGCTCGCCTGCGGATCTCGACGCCGCGCGAGAAACTGCCCTGCGTGAGGGGCGTACGCCTCAGTACGCCGGCACCTGCCGCGGCATCGAGCCGGCCGTGGCGCGTACGCGTGTGGCGGCCGGCGAGTCTGCGGCGATCAGGTTCCGCGTCACCACGCACGATCCGATCGTCTTCACCGATCTCGTGCGCGGACCGATCGCCACGGACGCGGCGATGATTGGCGATTTCGTTCTGCTCCGACAGAACGGGCTGCCGGCCTACAACTTCGCAGTGGTCGTGGACGACGTGGCGATGGGGATCACGCTGGTGGTGCGAGGCGAGGACCACGTGCCGAACACGCCGCGGCAAGTCCTGGTGTATCGCGCGCTCGGCGTGGCGTCGCCGCAGTTCGCGCACCTGTCGCTTGTACTCGGGCCCGATCACGCACCGCTCTCGAAGCGCCACGGGGCATCGAGCGTCTCCGACTTCCGCGCGCAGGGCATCCTGCCCGAAGCGCTGCGCAACTATCTGGCGCTTCTCGGATGGTCGCCGGGACACGATGAAGAGATCGTCCCGATCGAGGAGCTCGCGCGACGATTCCGCGTCGAGGACGTCACGAAGAGTGCGGGTGTGTTCGATCCGGACAAGCTTGCGTGGATGAACCGGCACTACCTGAAGGAGGCCGATCCGGCGCGCGTGGCCACGCTGCTCGTTCCGCACCTGGTCGAGGCCGGCTGCCTGCGAACCGAAGTCGCCGTAGACGACGAGGCGATGCGTGCGTTCCTGCTGACATGTGTCCCGCTCGTGGCGGGCACGGTGGATCGACTCGCCGACGCACCGGCGCGCCTGCGCACGGTATTCGAGACCCCGCGCCCGGGAGCCGTCGTGGAGCTGCTCGGAGCCGAGTCGCCCGATGCGGCGGCTGCCGCGCGTGCGGTCATCGTCGCGTTCGCCGAGGAGTTGAGCACGAGGCCACGGCTGACGCGGGAGTCATTCCGCGAGGCCGCGCAGCGCGTGAAAGACCGTACCGGACAGAAAGGCCGACAGCTGTTCCACCCGATCCGCCTGGCGATCACCGGGGCCGACAGCGGGCCGGAGCTCGACCTCGTCGTGCCCGCCATCGAGGCCGGCGCGGCGATTCCGCCCGGTGCCGGCATCGACCCCATCGTCGGATGTCGCGAGCGCGCGGCGATCTGCGCGGCCGCACTGCTCGGAGCCTGATCGCATATGGCCCCGATCGTCGTCGCCGGCGTGCATCCCGTACGTGAAGCCTTACGCGCAGGAAGCGTGCGCGACGTCTGCGTCGGCGCGCGGACCGACGCGCGCGTCACCGAGATCGTGCGCCTGGCCGAGGCGCGCGGCGTGCCCGTGCGGCGCGTCGACGGCGCGGAGCTCGAGCGCCTGGCGGGCGGCGAGCGTCACCAGGGCGTTGTCGCCACGCTGGGAGAGGTGCCGCGACGCTGGACGCTTGAGCAACTGGTCGCCGTCGAGCCCGCGCCGCTGATCGTGGTGCTGGACGGCGTCGAGGATCCGCACAACGTCGGGGCGATCCTGCGGACCGTCGATGCGGCCGGAGCGACGGGCGTGGTGCGCCAGGAGCGGCACGCAGCCGCGCTGGGGCCCGCGGCGGCGCGCGCGTCGGCCGGCGCGCTGGCGCACGTGCGCATCTGCGACGTGGTCAACGTGGCGCGCGCGATCGAGACGCTCAAGTCCCTCGGCGTGTGGGTGGTCGGCCTCGACGCGGAAGGGGCGCAGGCGTACGACAGCGTGGATTTCCGGCCGCCCACGGCTCTCGTTGTCGGCGCGGAAGGGGAGGGATTGCGGCGGCTGGTCAGGGAGCACTGCGACTTCATCGCCGCGCTGCCGATGCGCGGGCACGTCGGCAGCCTCAACGTTTCGGTCGCCACGGGCATAGTCCTGTACGAAGCGTTGAGGCAGCGCGGCGTGCTATACTCGCCTCCTTTGTCCGGCTGGCGTAGCTCAGTCCGGTAGAGCAGCTGATTTGTAATCAGCCGGTCGGGGGTTCAAATCCCTTCGCCAGCTCCAGTTCTGATGGGCAGGAACGGTCGCCGAACAGGCGATTGTGGGTGCGGCAACGCGCCCGAATGCAGTTCAACGGGCCCAGGCCCGAGCCGTGTGCGGCGAGGTTGCGGAGCGGTCAAACGCAGCAGACTGTAAATCTGTCGGCCAAGCGCCTTCGAAGGTTCGAATCCTTCCCTCGCCACCAGCCTTCGTCCGTCGTGGTTCGTCGCCCAACGGCGGACTACGGCTCGGCAAGCCAGGTGGACTACGGTTGACGGGCTGTCGAGAGTTCGTCGTGCAGGAATGCAGGGCGCAGACGAGGCCGCCGGGTTGAAATGGCGGGTTCGCCGCGCAGGACGCAGGCAGGACCGGCGGGCTTGCCGTGAGGATGGCGGGCTTGCCGCGCAGGTGGCCGGCTTGTCGCGCAGGTGGCGGGCTTGCCGTGCAGGTGGCGGGCTTGCCGCGCCGAAGCTCGCGGAGCGAGCGAAGGCGGGAGTAACTCAGTGGTAGAGTCACAGCCTTCCAAGCTGTTGGTCGCGGGTTCGATCCCCGTCTCCCGCTCCACATGTACCGAGTTCGTCCCGCCTCGTTGCCGCGCCGGAGCGCCGTAGGCGTGCAGGCGGGGCGGACGCTGCCGATCGGCTCTCGGGCCGGTGGGCGCGATGGCGTGTCTGTGGTGGTTTGGTGTTGACACCGGATTCGGGTTAGGATTGAGAGCTTGTCCCGCCAGCCGACCCGTGTCCGGGTGGCGGGCACCGAAGATGCGGCTCCCGCGAGCGAGATGGGCAGGTTCAGTCGACGTGTCGGCCGAAGCTGCGAGCGACGAGCGAGCGTTCAGCGAAGGCCGATGTAGCTCAGTTGGCAGAGCGCGTCCTTGGTAAGGACGAGGTCACCGGTTCAATCCCGGTCATCGGCTCCAACCTTCGCTTGCTCCGCGAGCCTCGGTTGGCAGGCCCAGTCGGGCTCCGGTTGGCGGGCCAGTGGCGCAGGTTGGTAACGAACACGTAGGCGTAGCAAAGAGAGCGTAAAGGGTCATGGCGAAAGAGAAGTTCGACCGTTCGAAGCCGCACGTCAACATCGGGACGATCG
>CAYRAE010000453.1:0-3129 GCA_964422175.1 uncultured Luteitalea sp.
GCAGAGGCAGAGGGGCAGACGTCATGAGCAAAGTCATTGGTATCGACCTCGGGACGACCAACTCGGTCGTGGCGGTCATGGAAGGTGGGGAGCCCACCGTCATCACGAATCCGGAAGGTAGCCGGCTGACGCCGTCGGTCGTGGCCTTCACCAAGTCCGGCGAGCGTCTCGTGGGTCAGGTCGCGAAGCGACAGGCCGCGACCAACGCCGAGAACACCATCTATTCGATCAAGCGCTTCATGGGGCGTCGCTTCGACGAGGTCAGCGACGAGATGAAGCTCGTGCCGTACCACGTCGTCAAGGACGGTAACGACGTGCGCATCGACGCGGGTGGCCAGAAGTGGGCGCCGCCGCAAATCAGCGCGATGGTGCTGCAGAAGCTGAAGCAGGCGGCCGAGGAGTACCTCGGGCAGTCGGTGTCGCAGGCCGTCATCACGGTCCCCGCGTACTTCAACGACGCGCAGCGTCAGGCCACCATCGAGGCCGGTCGCATCGCCGGGCTCGAAGTCAAGCGCCTCGTGAACGAGCCGACGGCCGCGGCACTCGCGTACGGCCTGGACAAGACGCGCGATCAGACGATCGCCGTGTTCGACTTCGGCGGCGGCACCTTCGACATCTCGATCCTCGAGGTGGGCGAAGGCGTGGTCGAAGTGAAGTCGACCAACGGCGACACGCACCTTGGCGGCGACAACCTCGATCAGCGCGTGATCGAGTGGATCATCGCGGAGTTCAAGAAGCAGGAAGGGATCGATCTGAGCAAGGACCGCATGGCGCTCCAGCGTCTGCGTGAGGCGGCCGAGAAGGCCAAGATCGAGCTCTCGACGACGATGCAGACCGACATCAGCCTGCCGTTCATCACGGCAGACTCGTCGGGCGCCAAGCACCTCTCGCTGCAGCTCACGCGGGCGAGGTTCGAGTCGCTCGTCGAGGATCTGCTCCAGCGCGCGTTCGGGCCGACGCGGCAGGCACTGGCCGACGCGGGCCTGCAGGCCTCCGGCGTCGACGAGGTCGTGCTGGTGGGTGGTTCCACGCGCGTGCCGCGCGTGCAGGCGCTCGTGAAGGAGCTGTTCGGCAAGGAGCCGAACAAGAGCGTGAACCCGGACGAGGTCGTGGCGATCGGCGCCGCGGTGCAGGCCGGCGTGCTCACGGGCGAGGTCAAGGACCTGCTCCTGCTCGACGTGACGCCGCTCTCGCTCGGCATCGAGACGCTCGGCGGCATCATGACGCGCCTCATCGAGCGCAACACCACGATCCCGACGCGCAAGAGCGAGGTCTTCTCGACGGCGAGCGACAACCAGCCGAGCGTGGAAGTCAACGTCGTGCAGGGCGAGCGTCAGATGGCGCGCGACAACAAGAGCCTTGGCAAGTTCCATCTCGATGGCATCCCGCCCGCACCGCGCGGCGTGCCGCAGGTGGAGGTCACGTTCGACATCGATGCCAACGGTGTGGTCAACGTCTCGGCGAAGGACCGTGCCACGGGCAAGGAGCAGAAGATCACCATCACCGGCTCCAGCGGCCTCAGCAAGGACGAGGTCGACAAGATGATGAAGGACGCCGAGCTGCACGCCGAGGAGGACCGCAAGCGGCGTGAGCAGATCGAGACGCGCAACAAGGCGGAGCAGGCGGCCTATCAGGCCGAGCGCATGCTCGCCGATGCCGGCGACAAGCTCACCGACGCGGACAAGCAGCCCGTGACCGACGCCATCGCGGCGGTGCGCACGGCGCTGCAGGGCGAAGACACCGCGGCCATCGAAGGCGCCGTGGAGCGGCTCGTCCAGGCGCAGGGCAAGGCCGCAGAGGCGCTGTACCGGCAGACGCAGGACGCGGGTCAGTCCGGCGGATCCGCCGATGGCACGGCAGGCAGCGCGCCGGCCGATGGAGACGTGATCGACGCCGAGGTCGTGGACGAGAAGTAAGCGATGACGCCGTACGAACTGCTGGGACTCGATCGGGACGCCTCGGAGGCGCAGGTGCGGCGGGCCTACCGCCGCCTCGCGCGCCGCTGGCATCCCGATCTGAATCCCGGCAACGCGGAGGCTGCGCGGCGATACGCCGCCATCACCGAGGCATTCGAGATCCTGGTGGACCCCGTCCGCCGGCGGTCGTTCGATGCCTCGGGTGCGGTGCCGGCGGCGCCTGCCGCCGGGCCGGCCGCCTTCGCGGGGTTCGATTTCTCATTGACGATGCAGGGGGCGCAGGCGTCGACGTTCGGCGATCTGTTCGTCGACGTGTTTCGCGCGGCGGCTGGTGGCGTGGGCGCCGCGCGCGGAGCAGACATCCACACGGCGGTCACGCTGACGCTGCGTGACGTCGTGTCGGGCACCACGTGCCGCGTGCCCGTGCACCGGCGCGTGACCTGCACGCTCTGTCGCGGGCGTGGCATCGTCGACGCGCCGCCCGTGCCGTGTCGGCACTGCGGCGCGACGGGGCAGCAGCGGCTCGGCCGCGGCCACATGGTGTTCGTCAGGCCGTGCGACGCCTGTGGCGGCGCCGGCGCGCTGAACCAGCGCACCTGTCACGGGTGCCATGGGCATGGACAGCACGACAGCGCGACGACCGTCGACGTGATGCTGCCGTCCGGCGTGACCGATGGCGAGACGATCGTCGCGAGCGGGCAGGGACACGCAGGTGTCCGCGGCGGCGCGTCAGGCGATCTGCACGTGCGTGTCCACGTGGCGCCTGACGAGCGCCTCACACGAGTCGGCAACGACTTACATATGACGCTGCCGGTGGCCGTACACGAAGCGGTGCTCGGCGCGCGCGTGCCGGTTCCGACGCTCGACGGTCCGCTGTCGGTGCGCGTGCCGCCGGGCCTGCAGCCCGGCCAGCGTCTCCGCCTGCGCGAGCGCGGCGTCCCCTCGCGGCGCACGGGGCAGCGCGGGGATCTGGTGCTCGACGTGCAGCTCGTGCTGCCGCCGGTGATCGACGCCAGGGGACGCGAGTTGATGCAGGAGTTCGCGCGCCTGCATCCGGAGGATGTGCGCGCGGCGTGGTTCGGCGGACGCGTCGCCGTCGGTGAGGCGCATGAGCCGGCCGATGCGCGGCTGGCTCATGCGACCGCATCCATCATCGACGTCACCGGGAAGGGCGAGTGATGACGACACGACGGCCCGGCAAGGCCCTGTACAT
>CAYRAE010000454.1:0-3103 GCA_964422175.1 uncultured Luteitalea sp.
CGTGAGTCATGCCGCAGGGGAGGCAGGCATGAGCGAGGTCTTCGACGGAACGGTAGAAGTTCAGGATGGCGCCGGCACGACGACCGTCGTGCTCGATGGCGGACAAGGCGATGCCGTTGTCGGCGGTGGCGGTCAGGATGGCACGCTGCGGCTGCTCGACGCCGCCGGCAACCTGCGCGTGGATGTCGACGCTGCCACCGGAGCCGTCACGATCACCCGTGCGTCTGGTGAGCCAGCTGTCGAGATACGTCAGGACGGCAGCATCGGTATCTTCACCACACTCGGCGGTGACACCCGCGAGGTCATCCGTCTTGCAGCGGGTCCGGCGGACCTGCGCCTCGGTGCGGCGGGGAGTGCCGGCGACGTCCGCCTGCGCGATCAGGACGATCGCGAAGTCGTGCGTCTCGCGGGCGTGTCGGCGACGCTCTATCTTGGCGCCGAAGGAAACGGCGGCGACATCGTCGTGCGCGACGGGGCCGGGACGGACGTCTTCCGCGTGGCGAGCGCGAATGCCGCCGTGTATGTAGGTGGCGCGGGCAATGAGGGCGACGTGATCGTGCGCGATGCCCAGGCGCGCGACGTGATTCACGCCAATGCGTCGAACGCCGCCCTGTACGTCGGCGCGAACGGCAACGAAGGCGACGTGGTGGTGCGCGATGGGGCCGGCCGCGAAGTGATCCATCTCGACGGCGGCAATTCCAGCCTCACCGTCCGTCGTCAGGTCGGCAGGACGCTGCGTGACGTGCTGCACTTCGCCGGCGCCAACGCCGCACTGTATGTCGGCAGCACCGGCAACGAGGGCGACGTGATCGTGCGCGACAGCGGCGGGCGCGACGTCTTTCATATGGACGGCCAGAACGCCGCGCTCTACGTCGGTGCGAACGGCAACGAAGGCGACCTCTTCATCCGCGATGGAGCCGGCCGCGACGTGTTCCACTTCAGCGCCGACTTCGCCGTGCTCGACGTGGGTGCCGCCGGCAACGAAGGCGACATCCGTGTTCGAGACGATGCGGGGAACGTCCGGATCCATCTCGACGGCGGTGCGGGCGACATCAGACTGCACGGTGCCGACTGCGCGGAGCACTTCGACGTTCGCGACGCCGAGTCGATCGACGCCGGGACCGTGCTCGTCATCGACACCGACGGTGGCCTGCGTGAGAGTTCGGCGGCCTACGACGCGCGTGTCGCCGGTGTCGTGTCCGGTGCCGGCGGGTATCGGCCGGGCATCCTGCTCGACAGCGTCGAGACAGGGGAGGGACGGCAACCTGTCGCGCTCGCGGGCAAGGTGTTCTGCAAGGTCGATGCGAAGTACGGCGGGGTGCGGGTGGGCGATCTGCTGACGACGTCTGCCACGCCAGGCCACGCGATGCGCGTGGCAGACCCGGCACGCGCGTTCGGCGCGGTAATCGGCAAGGCGCTCGCGCCGCTGCCCGACGGTCGTGGGCTCGTACCCATCCTCGTGGCGTTGCAGTAGGAGATCAGGCAGATGGCGTCACTTCGCAGCCTGGCCTCGTGCCTCGGCCTCGGCGGATCGTTCTCGGTGCTGCGCGATTACTTCGGGTTCGCTCGCGGCGTGCTGCCGCCCGATCCGACGGGCGCCGACGTCACCGTGTCGCTGCTGCGCCAGGAGCGTCGACTGCAGGGCGACTTCCTGCACATCAACGTCATCGCCGTCGGCAGCGATCAGTTCACCGACGGCGACTACATCGAGATCGACTACAGCATCTTCAAGATCCGGAACATCTACCACACCGTTGGTCTTGGCGTCGGGCGCGTGCGGCACTACGTCATCCCGACGGCGGATGCCGACGGGCTCGACTCGCCGACGAGCCGCGACGACCTCGAGGAACTGACAGCGAACTGGACCGTCAACAACAGCGGCATCGATCTCTTCGTGCCGCACAACATGAACATACCGTCTGGCAACGGCATCCTGCTCGGCAGGTCGGCCGTCGACGGTCCGTGCGACAAGGACGCGAAAGGCATGACAGGCGCCGTCACCGGGTTGTGGGGATCCGAGCAGACGGCTCGCACCTTCGCGCACGAGATCGGCCACTATCTGAGCCTGGAGCACCGCAACAGCCAGCCAGACAACCTCATGTGCCAGAGCGGCAGCGCCAACAGCACCCGCAACTCGGTGCTGCTGACGGGCGGCCAGGGCGACGACATGGACGATCACTGCTCCGTGCGCGGGCCGTGCTGAGGAGGCGATGATGACGCACGATCACACCATCGGTGATGCCATCGGCCCGGATCGTTACTCGCTCGACGAACTGCGCGCCGCGGCGCTGCGTGGCGAAGGTGAGCTCGCACGCCCGTTGGCGCTCGCGCTGCTCTCGCGGGTCGACTATCCGCAGAAGGTGCGCGACATGACTCGCGTGCTCATGAATGACACCGAGAGTCCACGGCTCCGCGGCATGGCGGCCACGACGCTGAGCCAGGTGGGCACGCGCGCCGCCATCAACGCGCTCGAACGCGCGCTGACGATAGACGAGGACGTGGCATTGCGGAGCGTGCTGCAGGGCCTGTCGCTGACGGGGACCGAGGCGTCGCGCCAGGCGGTGCAGGAGCTGTCGCGACGGCGCGGCGTGGTGGGTGCCGCCGTGCGGAACACGGGTGTGCTGCTGCGGCATCGGTTGGGCGCATCCGGCGCGGCTGTCGCGCCGACGGAAAGCACGCTGCGCATCAGCCCGACCACGGCCGTGCCGATCACGGTGCGCCCGGCGACGCGGACGCGGGCGATGCAGGCCGTCGAGCAGGTGACCAGCGACGTACCGTCGCTGCGCCTGTCGGCCGCCAATGCCGTCGCCGTGCGGTGCCTCGACCGCGATCTGCTGTTCGTGTTCACGACAGACGTCGCGGAGCGCGGCATGGCGCGACTCGTCGCCGCGAAGGCAGAGGCTGGCGTCGTGCTGTTGCGGCGGGTGCTCGAGGGGAGCGGGTGGGAGGTCAAGCACCACGTGCTCACGTCGCCCGAGCGCGACGGCACCATTCGCATCACCATCACGTCTGCACGCGGACGCCCTCTCTACTCGGGCACGGCCACCATCACCGGCGAGCGCGCGACGTTCGTCCTGCGGACCGTCGCCACGCGCGGCGTCGC
>CAYRAE010000455.1:0-3098 GCA_964422175.1 uncultured Luteitalea sp.
GCCATCTGCTGGGACACGCCGGGCGAGACCGTCGTGCGCAGCGTGGCGCGTGTGTCGACCGGCGATCGCGTCCACGTGCAATTGAGCGACGGCATGCTGCAGTGCGACGTCGCCGCCACCAGTCCCGATTCCCCGTCACGCCCATGACCGATCCCACAGATTTCGAGCAGGCCATCACCGAGCTCGACTCCATCGTCCGTACGCTCGAACAGGGCGATCTGCCGCTCGAGCAGTCGCTCGCGTTGTTCGAGCGCGGCGTCACGCTCTCGCGCTTCTGCCACGAGCGGCTCGCGGACGCGGAGCGGCGCATCACCGTGCTCACGCAGAACGGCTCGCTGCGCGACGAGACGGCGGCGTTCGACAAGGCCCTCTCGTCGCGCACCAGCGACCGCGAATGAGCGCGCCATTCGACGAGTTCGCCGAGGGCTGTCGCCGCGACGTCGAGCGCGCGCTCCTCGCGTGGCTGCCGGCGCCGCCCGAGTGCCCGTCGCGCCTGCACGAGGCGATGCAGTACAGCCTCCTCGCGGGCGGCAAGCGCATGCGCCCGGTGCTGACGCTCGCCGCGGCCGATGCCGTCGGCCTCGGACATCCCGACGCGCGGGCGCTGGCGCTTCCTGCCGCCTGCGCGCTGGAGATGATCCATACCTACTCGCTCGTCCACGACGACCTGCCGGCGATGGACAACGACACGCTGCGACGCGGACGTCCGACCGCGCACGTGGTGTACGGCGACGCGCTCGCGATCCTCTCCGGTGACGGTCTCCTCACCGAGGCCTTCGCGCTCATCGCACGTGAGCCGGCCATCGACGGTCCGGCGATCGCCACGCGCAAGCTCCAGACGATCGCGCTCATCGCGCGCGGCGCCGGGGCCTGGGGCATGGTGGGCGGGCAGGTGCTCGATCTGCAGTGGGAAGGTGCGCCGCGGCAGGCCCGGCTCGATGACGATCTGCAGCGGCTGCAGGACATCCACGCGCGCAAGACGGGTGCCCTCATCCGCGCGGCGACGGGTGCCGGCGCGATCATGGCCGGCGGCACGCCCGATCAGGTGGCGGCCGCCGACGCGTATGCGATCGAGCTCGGGCTCTGCTTCCAGATCGTCGACGATGTGCTGGATGTGGAGGGAGACGCGGCATCGCTCGGCAAGAACGCGGGCAAGGACGAGGCCGCGGGCAAGCTCACGTACCCAGCGCTGTTCGGCGTCGAGGGCAGCCGTCAGCGCGCACGCGAGTGCGCCGAGCGCGGTCACGCGGCGCTGACGCGCGCGGGCCTCTCGGGCCACCTGCCCGCCATCCTCGACTGGACGCTCACGCGCCGCCAGTGACGGACGCCCGCCTTCCCCGCGTGCGCCTCGATGCGCTGCTGGTCCAGCGGGGTGTCGCGCCATCACGTGAACGCGCGCGAGCGTTGATCCTGGCCGGGCATGTCTCGCTGCCCGGCACGTCAGCACCTCCCAAGCCGGGACACCTCGTGCGCCCGGACGCCGACGTCCAGGTGCGGCAGGCCGATCACCCGTACGTCGGCCGTGGCGCACTCAAGCTGGTACACGCCCTCGATACGTTCGGTATCGCGTGCGAAGGTCGTGACGCACTCGACATCGGCGCGTCGACCGGCGGGTTCACCGACGTGCTGCTGCGGCGCGGGGCCACGCACGTGGTGGCGATCGACGTCGGGCACAACCAGATGGACTGGCGGCTGCGGTCCGATCCACGCGTCAGTTGTCTCGAACGCATCAACGCGCGCTACCTCACGGCCGACGCGCTGCCGCCGGGCCATCGCGCGTTCGACCTCGTGACGGCCGACGTCTCGTTCATCTCCCTGCGGTACATTCTCCCGGTCGTGCCGCCGCTGCTGCGGCCGGGAGCCGACGTGGTGACGCTCGTGAAGCCGCAGTTCGAGGCCGGGCGCGACGAAGTCGGGCAGGGCGTGGTGCGCGACGAGGGCGTGCGCCAGCGCGTGCTCGCCGAGATCATCGGTGCGGCTGAGGAACTGGGGCTGACGGCGCTGGGACATACGCCGTCGCCCATCGAAGGCATGGAAGGCAATCGCGAGTGGCTCGTCCACTTCAGGAGTCGTGCATGACGTCCCCCATCCGCCGCGCCGGCATCGTCGCGAAACCCGGCCTGACCGACGCGTCGTCGCTCCTCGGGGAGATCGGCACGTGGCTCGTCGCCCGCGGCGTCACACCGTGTTACGAGACGGCGACGGCGGCGCTGGCCGGGCAGGCCCTGCCGGGCGAGGTGTGCGATGCCGTCACGCTCGGCCACGACGTGCAGTTGATGGTGGTGCTCGGCGGCGACGGCACGCTGCTCGGCACCGCCGGACGGCTCGGTGCCGGCGGCTACGACGTACCCGTGGTGGCGGTGAACTTCGGCAGCCTCGGCTTTCTCACCGAAGTGCGCATGACCGAGACCTTCGAGGCGCTCACGCAGGCGCTCGACGGCACGGCACGCGAAGAGCGTCGCATGATGCTCGAGGCAACCGTGCGACGGGCCGACGGCACCACGGTGCGGCACATCGCGCTCAACGACGTGGTGATCACCAAGGGCGCGCTGTCGCGCATCATCGATCTCGTCGCGTCTGCCGACGGGCAGTTGATTGCGCGCTTCAAGGCCGACGGCCTCATCGTCGCGTCGCCGACGGGATCAACGGCGTACAACCTCTCGGCAGGCGGACCGATCGTGCATCCCGGCGTCGACGCGCTCGTGCTCACGCCCATCGCGCCGCACACGCTCACCAACCGTCCAGTGGTGTTGCCCGCGTCGGTCGCGCTGGAGATCGCGGTGGCCGGCCATGCCGCCCGCTCGCCACGCGAGGAGACGTTCGTCACGTTCGACGGCCAGGTCGGCGACACACTCGGCCCCGACGACAGCGTCGCCATCCGCCGGGCCCCCTACGCCCTCCGCCTCCTCAAACCCGCCGCCCACACCTATTTCCAGGTCCTCAGACAGAAGCTCCGCTGGGCTGAACGGTAAGGTCTACCGCTTCCGCCTGAAGTACTCGATCTGCCACGTCTGGACGTTGCGGTTGTGGGCCGTGAGGTTGCTGGCGAATTCGTGGGAGCCGTCGTTGCGGCTGACGAAATAGAGATAGTCGACGTC
>CAYRAE010000456.1:0-3075 GCA_964422175.1 uncultured Luteitalea sp.
ACATCGGCAACTTCCGCACGTTCATGGCGGTGGACCTGCTGCGTCGCACGCTGCGTCACGTGGCGGGCTACACGGTTCATCACGTCACGAACTTCACCGACGTCGACGACAAGACGATCGCCGAATCGCAGAAGGCGGGCGTCCCGCTGCGCGAGTACACGACGCGCTTCATCGAGTACTTCCGCGAAGACGCCGCCACGCTGGGGCTGGAATCGCCCGAAGACACGCCGCGCGCCACCGACGAGTCGAATCTCGTGGCGATGGCCGGCATGATCGCCGCGCTCGAGGAGCGCGGCCACACGTATCGCAGCGACGGGTCGATCTACTTCAAGATCGCGACCCTGCCGCAGTACGGCCAGCTCGCGCGGCTCGATCACGCCGGGATGATGAGCGGCGCACGCGTCGACAGCGACAAGTACGAGAAGGAAGACGCGCGCGACTTCGTGCTGTGGAAGGCCACCACGCCAGACGAGCCGACGTGGGATTGCGGCGTGGGTCCCGGACGTCCGGGCTGGCACATCGAGTGCTCCGCGATGGCGCTGCGCCTGCTCGGGCCCGGCCCCATCGACATCCACTGCGGCGGCGTTGACCTGATCTTCCCGCACCACGAGAACGAGATCGCGCAGGCCGAAGGTGCCACCGGTCAGCAGTTCTCGCGCGTCTGGTACCACGTCGAGCACCTGCTCATGGACGACGGCGAGAAGATGTCGAAGTCGCTGGGCAACGTGTTCACGATCGGCGACATCCTCGCGCAGGGCTTCAGGGCGTCGGCGCTGCGGTATCTGCTGATCTCGGTGCACTACCGCAAGCAGTTGCGCTTCTCGTGGGCCACGCTGCAGCAGGCCGAGGAAGCGGTGCGACGCCTGTTCGATTGCGTCGCACGCCTCGAGCGCGTGACGGGCGGTACGGGCATCGACGGCTGGTCCGCGCGTCTCGATGCCGCGCGTGCCGACTTCCGCGAGAAGCTGCTGGCCGACGTCAACGTGCCCGGCGGGCTTGGCGCGGTGTTCGAACTGCTGCGTGAGGCCAACGCCGCGATCGACGCCGGGACGATGTCGCGCGCCGATGCCGATGCGACGCTCGCGTTCTTCGACGAGTGCGACAGGGTGCTCGGCGTGCTCGCGCTGCGACGGGCGGAGGAGGCCGCACCTCCTGTACCGCTCGACGAAATCGAGGCGCTGATTGCCGCGCGCGTGGAGGCCCGCCGCATGCGCGATTTCGCGCAAGCCGATCGGATCAGGACCGAGCTCGACGCCCGCGGCGTCGTGCTCGAAGACGGCCCGACAGGGACGACCTGGAAGCGCAAATGAGCACGCTGCCCCAATCACCGCTGCTGCGAACGCCGCTGCCCGGCCCGAACGCCAGAGCCATCGTCGAACGCGATCGCGCGGTGGTGTCGCCGTCATACACGCGGGGCTACCCGTTCGTGATGGCGCGCGGCGAAGGGGCGATGGTCGAGGACGTCGACGGCAACGTATTCCTCGATTGCGCGGCGGGGATCGCCGTGAATTCCACGGGGCACGCCCATCCCGACGTCCTGGCGTCGATCGTGGAGCAGGCCGGCCGATACCTGCACATGTCGGGGACGGACTTCTACTACGAGCCGCAGGTGCGCCTCGCGGAAGTGCTGTCGGAGATCGTGCCGATGCCGGGGCCGTGCCCGTCGTTCTTCGGCAACTCGGGGACGGAGGCCAACGAGGCGGCCATCAAGCTCGCGCGCTACCACACGCGTCGCCCGTTCCTCGTGGCGTTCATGGGCTCGTTCCACGGCCGTACGCTCGGCTCGCTCTCGCTGACGGCGAGCCGCGCCGTGCAGCGCAAGGGGTTCGGGGCTGTCACTGCACCCGGCGTGTTCCATGTGCCCTACCCGGACGTGTATCGGGACGGTCCCGGTGCAGGAGCCGCGTCGCTCGCGTTCCTCGAAGATCGCATCTTCGTGCAGATCGCCGCACCCGACGAGGTCGCCGCGATCGTCGTCGAACCGATCCAGGGCGAAGGTGGGTACCTCGTGCCGCCGCCGGAGTTCCTGCAGGGGTTGCGGGCGATTGCGGATCAGCACGGCATCCTCCTGATGGTGGACGAGGTGCAGTCGGGCATGGGCCGTACGGGGCGGATGTATGCCGTCGAGCACGCGGGCGTGCAGCCCGACGTGATCACGATGGCCAAGGGCATCGCGTCGGGCCTGCCGTTGGGTGTGGCGACGGCGCGCGCGGGCGTGATGGACTGGACACCCGGCGCGCACGCCAGCACGTTCGGTGGCAATCCCGTATCGTGCGCGGCAGCGCTGGCCACGATTCGACTGCTGCAGGACGGTCTCGTGGCCAACGCCGCCGACGTCGGCGGGTTCCTGCTCGACGGTCTTCGCGATCTCCAGCAGAAGCACGCGATCATCGGCGACGTCCGCGGGAAGGGACTGATGGTTGGCGTCGAACTCGTGAAGGACCGCGCCACGAAGGCGCGCGCGTCCGCCGAACGCGACAAGGTCGTTGACGAGGCCTTCTCTCGCGGCCTGCTCATCCTGGGCGCGGGTCGCAATACCATCAGGTTCTGTCCGCCGCTCGTCCTCTCGCGCGCGCAGGCGCGTATCGCCATCGACATCCTCGATGCGTCACTCACGGCCGTGTGCGGCTGACGCGTTCGTTCAAGGAGACCGCTCATGAACCGTCGTTCGATGCTGAAGCGTACTGCGGTGGCCACGGCGGTTGTCGCCGCACGCGGGTCGCTGTCGTCGCTGGCAGCACAGGAGGGGGCCGTGCTTGGACAGGGAGCGTTCCGCTATCGACAGCTGACCGACTGGGGACGCCTGGATCCCGGGCAGGTACCGGTGAAGGACTGTCATGCCATCACGGAGAACCGTGCCGGCGAGATCGTGCTCCTCACCAACGAGACCCGTAACAACATCGTGACGTATACGAAGGACGGACGGCTCCTCGGCACGCGCGAGAACCGCTTCCCCGCGGCGCACGCGCTGGAGTTCGACGAACGCGGCGGTGAGCGCCTGTGGATCACCGATCACCAGTTGTCGGTGATCTCGCTGCTCACGCCGGACGGCAGGGAAGAGCGCCGGCTGGAGCC
>CAYRAE010000457.1:0-3072 GCA_964422175.1 uncultured Luteitalea sp.
GAATCGGTGAACACCAGCGCCGCCTGGTCCATGAGGCACAGGAAGTCGAGGTACCCCTGCGGTTCGATCAGGACGAGACCGGGCAGGGCCTTCACGCGGTCGAGCAGGCCGAACTGCTGAAGCCTGCCTGACGATCGCGGATGGAGCGGGAGCACGATCGGGAGTCGCGCGGCAACGGCTTCGAGCGCCTGCACCGTGTTGAGCGCGGCCTTCTCGGTGTCGACGTTGCTCGGGCGGTGCAGCGTGACGAGCGCGTACCCCTTCGGACGCTGTCCGAGATCGCCAACAACGGTGCGTGCGGCCGCCGCCTGCCTGTGCGTGACGAGCGTGTCGATCATCACGTTGCCGACGAAATGGATGCGCGACCCCGGGATCCCCTCGGCGGCGAGATTGTCGGCGGCCGTGCGTTCGCTCGTGAACAGGTAGTCGGAGATCTGGTCGGTCAGGATGCGGTTCACTTCCTCCGGCATGCGGCGATCGCCGCTCCGGAGCCCCGCTTCCACGTGCGCCACGCGAATGTCGCGCTTGGCGGCGACGAGCGCGCAGGCAATCGTCGAATTGACGTCGCCCACCACCAGGACCACGTCTGCCGGATGCGCGTCGAGGTCGCCGTCGAAGAGCTCCATGACGCGAGCGGTCTGCACGGCGTGCGACCCGGAGCCCACGCCGAGGTAGGCGTCGGGTTGCGGCAGGCCGAGTTCGGTGAAGAAGAGCGTGGACATCCGCTCGTCGTAGTGCTGGCCCGTGTGGACCAGTCGTGCCGAGAGAGAAGGCTGAGCGCCGATGGCCGTGAGGATGGGCGCCACCTTCATGAAATTGGGCCTGGCGCCCACGATGCACGTGATTCGCATGCGCTGGTCACTGTACCACTCGACCACGGGACGTCTGCTAGGCTAAAGGGTCGCGTCGGGTGAGGACTCGACGCCCATCTGCCATGACCAACACGCTCGCTCGCATCACGGACCGCTCGGCGGTCGTCGGCATCATTGGACAGGGCTACGTCGGCCTGCCCCTCGCGCTCGTCTTCGAGGAAGCCGGCTTCCAGGTCCGCGGCTTCGACCTCGACCAGAAGAAGGTCGACGCCCTCACGCGCGGTGAGTCGTACATCCGGCACATCGGCTCGGACCGCGTGGCCGCCGCCATCGGCCGCGGACGCTTCGCGGTGACCACGGACTTCGACCAGCTGGCCGACTGCGATGCCATCCTGATCTGCGTCCCGACGCCCCTTGGCACGCACCGCGAGCCCGATCTCTCGTACATCCACAACACCGCACGCGAGATCGCCAAGCGGCTCCGCAAGGGTCAGCTCGTCGTGCTGGAGTCCACGACCTATCCGGGCACGACAGACGAGGAAGTGCTGCCCATCCTCGAAGCGACGGGCTTGAAGTGCCCAGAAGACTTCCTGCTCGCCTTCTCTCCCGAGCGCGAGGATCCGGGTAACGCGCACTTCAACACCAAGACGATCCCCAAGGTGGTCGGCGGCGTGAACGCGCCGTCAACCGACGCCGCGGTGGCTCTTTACGCGGCGGGCGTCGACAAGGTGGTCCCCGTGTCGTCGGCGCGCGTGGCCGAGTCGAGCAAGCTGCTCGAGAACGTGTTCCGCTCGATCAACATCGCGCTCGTCAACGAGCTGAAGATCACGTTCGACAGGATGGGCATCAACGTGTGGGAGGTCATCGAGGCGGCCAAGACCAAGCCCTTCGGCTTCACGCCCTTCTATCCGGGCCCCGGCCTCGGCGGCCACTGCATCCCGCTCGATCCGTTCTACCTGTCGTGGAAGGCGTCCGAATACGGCATGTGGACGCGGTTCATCGAGCTCGCGGGCGAGGTCAACACGTCGATGCCGCGCTACGTCGTGAGCAAGGTCGCCGACGCGCTCAACGACGCGCAGAAGAGCGTCAAGGGCGCGAAGGTGCTGGTACTCGGCCTCTCCTACAAGGAGAACATCGACGATGACAGGGAGTCGCCGTCGTACGAGCTGATCGAGTACCTGCAGGACAAGGGCGCGCTCGTTGACTACTGCGACCCGTATTTCCCCCACGCGCGACACGGGCGCCGGCACTCGCTCAATCTGTCGTCGGTGCCGTGCGACAACGCGACGTTCCGGCAATACGACGCGCTCCTCGTCTCCACCGCACACGCCCAGTTCAAGGATCCGGCCCTCTATGCCGGCGTGCCGCTGGTGGTCGACACGCGGAACATCGTGAAGGCCGCTCCGGCCGGACCCGTTGCTGTGGTGCGCGCCTGACATAGGCGGCCAGTTCTCACAGTCGTCTCGCCACGCCCGCCGGCGGCCTTCTCATCTATACTTCCGGCACAGTGTCCACTCTGGCCGAACCGACGACTCGGGCGCGCATCCTGATCGTCGACGACCAGGCGCCCAACGTTCGCCTGCTGGAGCGGCTCCTCACGTCGGCCGGCTATCACCGGCTCTATTCGACGACGACGCCGGAACAAGTGACGTCGCTGGTGTCGCAGGTCAACCCCGACCTCATCCTGCTCGACCTGCACATGCCGGGCCTCGATGGCTTCGGCGTGATGGAGCAGTTGCAGGGGCGCCTCAGCGAGGAACGGTACCTGCCCATCCTCGTGGTCACCGCCGATCTGAGCGTGGAGGTGCGTCAGCGCGCGCTCGGCGCCGGCGCGAAGGACTTCCTCAACAAGCCGTTCGACGCCGTCGAGGCGCTGCTCCGCATCCGTAACCTGCTGGTCACGCGATTCCTGTACCTGCAGCTGGACAAGCACAATCGCAATCTCGAAGCGACGGTGCAGGAACGCACGCGAAAACTGGAGATCGCGCGCTTCGAGATCCTCGAGCGCCTGGCTCTCGCCGCTGAGTTCAGGGACGACAACACGGGCGAACACACACGCCGCGTGGGGCGGCTGGCGGGACTCATCGCCCGCGAACTGGGCCTGGCCGGCGACACGGTGCTCACGATCGAACGCGCGGCGCCGCTGCACGATGTCGGCAAGATCGGGATCCGCGACGCGATTCTCCTCAAGGCAGGGCCGCTCACGCCGGAGGAGTTCGAAGAGATGAAGCGCCACACGGTGATCGGCGCCGACATCCTC
>CAYRAE010000458.1:0-3066 GCA_964422175.1 uncultured Luteitalea sp.
TGCGGACCGGGGAGCTGCGAGACGTCCTCCAGCTCCACGTCGGCGATCGCCGCAAGCTGCGGCACGTGCGCGAGAATGTCGTCGCCGCGCATGGCGGGTACTGCCGATCCCGATCGCGCGTCGATGCGCATCGAGATCGTCCCGCCCGTGAAGAGGATGGCGACCGTGGGCGTCACACCGTCAGGAGTTCCTGATCCTTCTGCTTCTGCAGCGCGTCGATCTGACCCACGTGCTGATCGGTGAGCTTCTGCACCTCGTCGAGGCCTCTCCGCTCATCGTCTTCCGAGATCGCGTGGTCCTTGAGCAGGCGCTTCATGCGATCGTTGGCGTCGCGACGCACCTGCCGCACGCCGTTTCGCGCCTCCTCGGACAGCTTGTGGACGACCTTCGTCAGTTCCTTGCGGCGCTCTTCGGTGAGCGCGGGCAGCGGAATGCGCACCAGCTTGCCGTCGTTGGCGGGATTGAGTCCGAGGTTGGCGGCGCGGATGGCCTTCTCGATCGCGCCCATCAACTGCGGATCGAACGGCTGCGCGACGATCATCGTCGGCTCGGGGACGGAGAGCTGCGCCACCTGGTTGAGCGGCATCGACGAGCCATAGGCCTCGACGTGCACGCCATCGAGGAGGGCCGTCGAGGCGCGGCCCGTGCGCACGCCCGCCATCTCGCGCTTGAGGTGATCGACGGCGGCACTCATCCGCTTGCGTGATTCGTCGAACAGCGATTTCAGATCCGAGACATCCATCGTCGTGTCTTCCTGCTCCGTTGATCAGGCGGTGACCAGCGAACCCACCGGCTCGCCCATGATCGCGCGGCGCATGTGGCCTGGCGCGTTGAGGTCGAGCACCACGATGGGCATCTTGTTGTCCATGCAGAGCGAGATTGCGGTCGCGTCCATGACCTGCAGGCCCTGCTCGAGCACCTGGAGGTAGGTGATGCGGTCGTATCGCGTTGCGGTGGGATCCTTCTTGGGGTCGGCGCTGTAGATGCCGTCGACCTTGGTGGCTTTCATGATGACGTCCGCCTTGATTTCCATCGCGCGCAGCGCGGCGGCGGTGTCCGTTGTGAAGTACGGGTTGCCCGTGCCTGCCGCGAACACGACCACGCGGCCCTTCTCGAGGTGCCTGATCGCGCGGCGTCTGATGAAGGGCTCCGCGACGGCGCGCATCTCGATGGCGGTGAGCACGCGCGTGGGCGTGCCGTTGTGCTCGAGCCCGTCCTGCAGGGCCAGCCCGTTCATCACCGTGGCGAGCATGCCCATATAGTCGGCCGTCGCGCGGTCCATGCCGCGTGCGCTCGCGGCCATGCCACGGAAGATGTTGCCGCCGCCGATCACGATGCCGACCTGCACGCCGAGCGCGCGTATCTCGGCGATTTCCTCGGCAATCCGCGTGACAACCGCGGGATCGACGCCATAACCCTGATCGCCCATCAGGGCTTCGCCGGACAACTTGAGGAGTACGCGGGTGTACAGGGGAGCGGACGACATGCCGGGCGAGATTATACCTTCGCAGATGCAACACGGGCGGCAGGGGAGAAGCTCCCACTGCCGCCCGGAATGCCGAATGCGGAATGACGAATGCCAACAGGCCTTGCCGCGCCGTAGCGCCGCAAGCGCGAAGGCGGGCTAGCCCTGGTTGGCTTCGCCGACCTTGAAGCGCACGAAACCCGCGATGGTGAGCGGCGCGCCAACGGCCTTCGCCACCGCGTCGAGCGCCTGCGACACCTTCACCTTCGGATCGCGGATGGTCGGCTGATCGACCAGACACACCTGTTCGTAGAACGCGCCGAGCTTGCCTTCGATGATCTTCTCGACCACGTTGGCGGGCTTGCCGGAGTCGGCCATCTGCGCGCGGTAGATCTCCTTCTCCTTCGCAACGGCGTCGGCCGGCACTTCCGCGCGCGTGGTGTACTGCGGCGCCGCCGCGGCCACGTGCATCGCGAGCTCGTTGACGAAGCTCCTGAACGCGTCGTTGTCGGCCGCACCGGCCTTTGCGCCGTCGATCTGCACGAGCACGCCGATCTTGCCGCCCATGTGGCTGTAGCTGCCCACGTAGTCGGCCGACACGCGTGCGGTCCGCGGCACGCCCATGTTCTCGCCGACCTTGGCGATCTCGGCGGTGATGCGCGATCCGATCGGGCCGTCGGCGGCCACCAGCGCGTCGTGCGACAGGTCGCTCGTGAACACGCTGTCGGTGATCTCGGCGACGAGCGCCTTGAAGCCGTCGTTGCGCGCCACGAAGTCGGTTTCGCAGTTGACCTCGGCGAGCACGCCGCGTGTGCGGTCGTCGCTCACCTTGATCCCGACGATGCCCTCCGAGGCCACGCGCCCGGCGCGCTTGGCGGCCTGGGCGAGGCCGCGCTTGCGGAGGTACTCGATGGCCGCCTCGACGTCGCCGTTGGACTCGGTCAGTGCGGTCTTGCATTCCATCATGCCCGCGCCGGTACGCTCGCGCAGGGCCTTGACCATCTCAGCTGTGATTGCCATGACGTTCGGATCCAGAGAATGAGAAACAGGGGAGGGCGTCCGAGACGGACGCCGATGAATGGACACAGAAAACGCCGGCCGGAGGGAAGCTCGGGCCGGCGTCTGGAACGCTCCGCGGCGAACGGCCTCGACTAGACGGAGGCCGGTGCAGCGGGTGTCGCGGGTTCCGTCGTCGGCGCGGCAGCGCGGGCGGTGGACGGACGCTGCTGCGCGCGCAGAGGCTCACCACCGGCCTTGGCCACCGCTTCACCATCGGGTCCGACGGCCACGGTCGATTCGACCTGCGCCGACTCACGCACGCCACGACCGGCGAGCACCGCGTCGGCGATGCGCGAGGCGAACAACCGGATCGCCCGCAGCGCGTCGTCGTTACCCGGGATGGCGAAGTTCACCTGATCGGGATCGCAGTTGGTGTCGACGATGCCGATGACGGGGATCTTCAGCTTGCGGGCCTCGTCCACGGCGATCTGCTCGTGCCGGGTGTCCACGATGAACACCGCGTCGGGCAGGCGATCCATGTGACGGATGCCGTCCAGGTTCTTCTGGAGCTTGCGCTTCTCCTTCTCGAGCCGCGCGATCTC
>CAYRAE010000459.1:0-3062 GCA_964422175.1 uncultured Luteitalea sp.
TTGGCGCACTTGTAGCAGGCGCCGGCGCGCACCATGATCGAGCCGCACGTGGTGCAGGGCGGCGCGTCTTCCTGGTTCTGCATCGAGGCGAACTCCGCGCCCTTCACGCCCGGCACCGCCGCGGCGGCGGCCACCGTGGCCGCGACGGCCGAATCGGCGGACCCTTCCACCGACGCGAGCGTCGGGTCGGGCATGTTCACCCCGGCGCGGAACCGCGCTTCGGGCGACAGGAACTTGGTCGCCATCCAGCGGAACACGTAGTCCACGATCGACTTCGCGAAGCGGACCTCCGGGTTGCGCGTCATGCCCGACGGCTCGAAGCGCGCGTGGCTGAACTTGTCCACGAGCACCTGCAGCGGCACGCCGTACTGCAGCGCGTACGAGATCGCCTGCGCGAAGGCGTCGGCGAAGCCCGAGATCGTCGAGCCCTCCTTGGCCATCACGAGGAAGATCTCGCCCGGCAGCCCGTCCTCGAACAGGCCCACGGTGATGTAGCCCTCGTGGCCCGCGATGTCGAAGCGGTGCGTGATCGACGGACGCTCGTCGGGCAGCCTGCGGCGTACCGGCTGCGGCACCCCCGTCGCGGCGTCGGTCGCGACCTGCTTGTCCTTCGACGTGTTCAGCGGCTGCGTCCGCTTGCTGCCGTCGCGGTAGATCGACACGGCCTTGGCACCCAGGCGCCACGACTGGATGTAGGCCTCCTGGATCTCCTCGACCGAGGCGTCCTTCGGCACATTGACCGTCTTGCTGATCGCGCCCGAGATGAAGGGCTGCACGGCGCCCATCATCTTGATGTGCCCCATGTAGTGGATCGACCGATCGCCCTTGAGCGCCTTGAACGCGCAGTCGAAGACCGCGAGGTCGTCGGTCTTCAGGTGCGGCGCGCCCTCGATCGTCTCGTGCTCGTCGATGTGCGCGACGATCTCCTTGACCTGCTGCGCGGAGTACCCGAGCTTCTCGAGCGCCATCGGCACCGTGCCGTTGACGATCTTCATCAGCCCGCCGCCCACCAGCTTCTTGTACTTCACGAGCGCGATGTCGGGTTCGACGCCTGTCGTGTCGCAATCCATCATGAAGCCGATGGTGCCCGTCGGCGCGAGCACCGTGGCCTGCGCGTTCCTGAAGCCGTGCGCCTCGCCGATCTCGATCGCATCGTCCCAGGCCGCGCGCGCCCCGTCGAACAGGTCCGCCGGCACGTGCGTGCGATCGATGTCCTTGAGCGCGTTGCGGTGCTTGCGCATCACGCGGAGGAACGGCTCGCGATTGCGGTCGTAGCCCTCGAACGGTCCGCCGTGATCGCGCGACACGCGCGCCGACTGCGCGTACGCCTCGCCCGTCATCACGGCGGTGATCGCGGCGGCCATGTCGCGGCCGGCGTCGCTGTCGTACGGCAGGCCGCGCGCCATCAGCAGCGCGCCGAGGTTCGCGTAGCCGAGCCCGAGCGGCCGATAGGCGTGGCTGTTGCGCTCGATCGCCTTGGTCGGATAGCTCGAGTTGTCGACGATGATCTCCTGCGCGGTGATGAGCACGCGGCAGGCGGCGCGGAAGCCGTCGACGTCGAACTCGCCGCGCTCGTCGACGAACTTCATCAGGTTGATCGACGCGAGGTTGCACGCCGAATCATCGAGGAACATGTACTCCGAGCACGGGTTGCTCGCGTTGATGCGCGCCGTGTTCGGGCAGGTGTGCCAGTCGTTGACGGTCGTGTCGAACTGCATGCCGGGATCGCCGCAGATGTGCGTCGCCTCGGCGATCTGGTGCATCAGGTCGCGCGCCTTGTACGTGCGCATCGGCGCGCCATCGCGCACCGCGTGCGTCGTCCAGTCGCGATCGTCGAGCACCGCGCGCATGAAGTCGTCGGTCGCGCGTACGCTGTTGTTGCTGTTCTGGAAGAACACCGACGCGTACGCCGGGCCGGTGAACGAGCCGTCGTAGCCGGCGTCGATCAGCGCCCACGCCTTCTTCTCTTCCTCGACCTTGCAGTTGATGAACTCGACGACGTCCGGGTGGTCGGCGTTGAGGATCACCATCTTCGCGGCGCGCCGCGTCTTGCCGCCGGACTTGATGACGCCCGCGAAGGCATCGAAGCCCTTCATGAACGACACGGGGCCCGATGCGGTCCCGCCGCCGGCCAGCAGTTCCTGCGACGAACGAATCGCCGACAGGTTCGAGCCGGTGCCGGATCCGTACTTGAAGAGCATGCCCTCGGTCCTGGCGAGGGTGAGGATCGAGTCCATCGTGTCCTGCACGGCGTTGATGAAGCACGCCGAGCACTGCGGGTGGGGTTCGATGCCGCAGTTGAACCAGACGGGGCTGTTGAACGCCGCCTTCTGGAAGACGAGCAGGTGCTTCAGGTCGTCGCTGAACGCCTGCAGATCGTCTTCGCTCGCGAAGTACTTCTGCGCGCGGGCCCAGCCCGTGATCGTGTCGACCACGCGCCCGATCAACTGACGGACGCTGCGCTCGCGCTCCGGCGTGCCGATCGTGCCCCGGAAGTACTTCGAGACGACGATGTTGGTGGCCTGCTGCGACCAGAACCTGGGGATCTCGACGTCGCGCTGCTCGAAGACGACATGACCCTTCTCGTTGCCGATGACCGCCGAACGGGTCTCCCACTCCACGGCGTCGAACGGGTCGATGCCGTCGCGCGTGAAGGTCCTGGGGAATTCCAGGCCCGGAATCGTCACGACATCGGTGGCACCAGTCGATGGGCCGAGGATGCCCTCGACCGACTGTGCAGACTGCATTCCCTTCCTCCTCGCACCGGCACGGACCCTCCCCAGAGTCAGCGCGCGGCGATCTCTATGTGAACCCCACCCCCGAGCCACCGAGAACCCGCCACACCGGAGAGACAGCCACCCCGACCCGCCAGGAGCGGGCGTGCCGATCGACACGGCACGGGGCAGCAGACACCGGATGTGGGAGGCGTGATCCGTCCTGCGACACGTCCTCGTTCGTGGTGACTCAGGGACGCGTCGCTCCGAGGGGCTGGGTGCCTTCGGGTGGGCGAACTTCGGCGCTACGGAGTGCCACTATGCTCCCGTCGACTGGGGTTGTCAACG
>CAYRAE010000460.1:0-3059 GCA_964422175.1 uncultured Luteitalea sp.
GACTGCCGCCCTGGCTGCGGCGATGGACCAGGTAAAGGTACCGGAAGATCCCGTAGAGGGGGAACGGCAACGTGAGCCCCAGCCACGGCGTGCCGAAGCGCTCCACTGTGTCGCTGCTCACCGTGTAGAAGGCATACGCCATCAACGTGGATGCCGTCACGACGGCGATCATCTGGTCCACGAGATACGGCGTGTACTCGCCGAGGATGGCCCGATGCCTGAGGGCATCGTCGCCGAGAAGGGTGATCTCGTGTCGGCGCTTGGCGAGCGCCAGAAACAGCGCCAGAAGGACGGTGCAGATCAGCAGCCACTGGCTCACGGGGACGCCAATCGCCGCGCCGCCGGCCGATGCCCTGACGACGAAGCCGAGCGCAATCGAGAGCACGTCCAGGATGACCTGCCGCTTGAGGCTCAGCGAGTAGCCGACCTGCAGGAGCACGTACACGGCGGCGTGCACGAGGAACGCGGTGCCCAGCCAGGCCGCGGCGGCCAGCGCCACCACGAGCAGGACCCCGGCGCAGAGGAGTGCCGTCGCCACCGGCAGGTGGCCGGCCGCGATCGGACGCAGCCGCTTCAGGGGATGCTGCCGATCGCCCTCGCGATCGACGACATCGTTGACGACATAGACGACGCCGGAGAGGGCGCAGAAGGCGAAGAACGCCACGACGGCGCGCAACACCGCCTCGCCGTCGAGCAGGCGCTGACCGAAGATCAGCGCCGCGAAGACGATGAGGTTCTTGGTCCACTGCGCGGGACGCAGTGCCAGAAACAGCGACGCCGCGACGGAGGGTCGCGGCGTACCGGGTGGATGCGTAGCAGTCAACGCAATCGGAGCGTGGAGCGTGGGGACGCGCCCACGGTCGACGTGGACTCGGCCTAGGCCGAGTAGCTCTGGATGGCTTCCGCTTCGCTGTCGAAGGTCTCGAACACCGTGAGCAGCTTGGTGATCGACAGGAGATCCTCGATGCGCTTGGTGAGGTTCAGCAGCTTGAGCTTGCCGCCCTGCCGGCTCACGGTGGTGTAGGACCGGACCATCTCGCCGAGACCCGCGCTGTCGATGTAGGGCACGCCTTCGAGGTTGAGCAGCAGGTGCTTCTGGCCGGCGTTGACCAGACTGGCGATCTTCTCGCGCAGCAGCTCGTCACCCTCGCCGAGCGTCATCTTGCCCGACAGATCCAGAATCGTCACGCCGCCGACGACTCGTTCATCAATCTGCATCGCGTCTCTCCAGCTTCCGTTGAAATTCCCTGCAATTACAGGGAAAAAGCCACCCTCAGGAGGGCTGACAGTAGCACCATGCCGAACGCACGGTCAAGACGGGCCGATCGATGCGAACGGCAGGCGGCGGACGGATGCGATCCGGCCGCCGCCCGCGGGACTACTCGGTCTCGCGACGCTGCTTCTTGCGGCTCCGCTTGCGGGCGAGGGCCTGCTTGGCGCGCCGCTTGTCACCAGGCTTCAGGTAGAACGAGTGTTTCTTGATGTCCTTGATGATATCTTCCTGCTGCACCTTGCGCTTGAAGCGACGCAGGGCGCTTTCGATCGATTCACCTTCCTGCACCTTGACTTCGGCCATTTCGACTCACCTCCTCCCGCATGGCATAGGGTGGACCGGGGGCCGGTCAACCAACGTGAAAGCGTAGCACATGAAGGTCCTGGTCCTCGGCGGTGGCGGGCGCGAGCACGCACTCGTCCGGCAACTGGCGCGGGAAGCCGGCGTCACGTCTGTCACCTGCGCGCCGGGCAACCCCGGAACGGCAGCCTGCGCCACCAACGTGGCGCTCGACATCCTCTCGCCGGAGGCCGTCACGGCGTTCGTGAAGGATGAGGGGATCGACCTGACGGTGGTCGGGCCCGAGCAACCCCTGGCCGCGGGCGTCTCCGACGCGCTCCGCGCCGCGGGCCTCGCCGTGTTCGGACCTTCGCAGGCCGCGGCCCGGCTCGAGACCAGCAAGGCGTTCTCCAAGGCGTTCATGGAGCGCCACGGCGTGCCGACGGCGCGGGCCCGGATCTGCTCGACACCCGAGGATGCGGACACCGCCATCGACGCGTTCGGCGCTCCCGTCGTCGTCAAGGCGGATGGTCTGGCGGCGGGCAAGGGCGTGACGGTCGCGGCCACGACGGCCGAGGCGCGAGAGGCCGTCGACGCGGCGATGCGCCGCGGCACGTTCGGTGCGGCGGGCGCCACGGTGGTGGTGGAGGAGTGCCTTGTCGGCCCTGAAGTGTCCTTCTTCGCGCTGTGCGATGGCACGCGCGCCCTGGCGCTGGCCACGGCGCAGGATCACAAACGGGCCTACGACGGCGATCGCGGGCCGAACACGGGCGGCATGGGCGCGCTGGCGCCCAGTCCGCTCGTGGATGCGGACATGGCCCGTCGCGTCATGGAGACCATCGTCGACCCCGTGCTGACCGGCATGCGCGTGGAGGGCACACCGTTCGCGGGCATCCTCTATTGCGGCCTGATGCTCACGGCCGACGGCCCGAAGGTCATCGAATTCAATGTCAGGTTCGGCGACCCCGAGGCGCAGGTGGTCCTGCCGTTGCTGCCTGTCGATCTCGCCCCGCTGCTGCTGGCCGCCGCGAGCGGTCAGTTGCCGGAGACGCCGCTTTCCACTCCGACAGGCGCGCGCGTTGGCGTGGTCCTCGCGTCAGGCGGGTACCCTGGCGCCATCACCACCGGCTATCCCATCTCCGGCCTGGACGCTGCCGGCGCGATGGACGGCGTGGTGGTCTTCCATGCGGGGACCGCGTTGAAGGACGGCACTGTCATCACCGCCGGCGGACGCGTGCTGACTGTCGTGGGCGAGGGCCAGGATCTGCCGTCCGCCCGCGCGAGAGCCTACGAAGCCGTCGCCCGGATCTCCTTCGAGAACATGGAGTTCCGAAGGGATATCGCCCGGTAGGAATTCACTCGTCCACTGCCAACTGTCCGCAGGCGGCTCTGATGTCGCGTCCGCGGCTCTTGCGGACGGATACCGTGACGTGGGCGTCGGCGAGGATCTGGGCGAAGGCGTCGACGCGCGCGTCCGACGGGCGCCGGTAGGGAATGCCTGTCGCCT
>CAYRAE010000461.1:0-3057 GCA_964422175.1 uncultured Luteitalea sp.
CGCTACCGGTTGCCCGTTGCCGGTTGCCCGCTACCGGTTGCCCGTTGCCGGTTGCCCGTTGCCGGATATAGTTCCCCCGTGCACGTATTCGACTTGTTCCGACTGGATGGACGGCGCGCCCTTGTGACGGGGGCGAGCCGCGGGCTTGGGCGGGAGATGGCGCTGGCGTTGGCCGACGCGGGGGCAGACGTGGCGATCACCGGGCGGACGGCGGAGACGCTGGCGCGGACCGCCAACGACATCAGATCGCGCGGGCGGCAGGCGTGGACCTACGAGGTCGACATGGGCGTGCCCGAGGCCTGCGAGGGGGCATGCGCCACGATCCTCGAGGCCATCGGGCCGATCGACATCCTGATCAACAACGTCGGCAACCGTGTCGCGAGCGGGCCGATCCAGGACGAGCCCCTGTCGACGTGGCAGCGTTCGATCGACCTCAATCTCATGAGCGTCGTCATTCCGACGCGCGTCTTCGCCACGGCGATGCTCGCGGCGGCACAGCCCGGGCGCATCATCAACATCGCGTCGATCAGCGGACTCATCGCCAACCGCGGCATCGGCGGGCGCGACTACGAGACGATGAAGGCCGCCGTCGTCCACTTCACGAAGTGCGCAGCTGCCGACTGGGCGCCGCACGGCATCACCGTGAACGCCATCTGTCCCGGCCTGTTCATGACCGACGTGAACCGCGAGTGGAACGAGCGCCGGCCCGACGTGATCGAGGCCTTCGTGCGCAACGTGCCGATGGGTCGCGCGGGCAATCCGCCGGAGATCGGTCCGCTGGCCGTCTATCTGGCGAGTCCCGCGTCCGCATACGTCACCGGCGCGTCGATCGTGATCGACGGCGGCTACACCGCCTGGTGATCAGCCGTTAGGGAATGCTGCGATGCCGCGATGCCGCGAATGCCGCGATGCCGGGAATGCCGAGTACGTCAGGGACGTCCGTCGGCTTCAGGATGAGGGCTCCATCGCCTTCAGGTACGCGTCGGCATCGGCGATGGCGCGCTGCATGTCGGCCACGAGCGCGTCGACGTTGCCCGAGATCGCCGTCAGCTCCTTCGTGAGTGACCCGAGCGCGCGCGCATTGAGATTGTGCTTGAGGAAGAGCACGCGGTCGCGCAACGGCACGAGCACCGGATCGATGCGCTTCTCCACGCGCGCCATCGAGGCGATCAGCGCGTCGGTCCGCTGACGCGTCTCGCGCAGTTCCCGTTCACTCTCGGCGCGCAGCGTCCTGTCCGAGTACTTCCCGAGTTCGCCCTGCCACTCCTTGAAGAGGTCCTTCGAGACGTCGCGGACGGCAGCGATGCGCTCACGTACGTCCTTCGCACGTGATTCGCTTCGCTCCAGCTCCTTGTTCAGTCGCTCGTACGTCTTCTCGAGATCGCCACCGTCGACGTCGACGATCTCCTTCAGACGTTCGAGCGCCGTCTTGAACTCCTCCTGCGCCTTCACCTGCGACGCCCGGGCCTCACTGACGCGCTTGACGAGGATGTCGCGCTTCTCGTACCCGACCTTCTTCATCGCGCGGTAGTACAGGCTGTCGCAGCCCGCCAACGCCACAGGTGCCAGCAGGAGCATCCCTGCCGCGCACACGCGCCGCGCCCACATCGTCGAAATCATGGACAGCAGTGTACAGAACGGCGTCCGGCAACCGGCAAGGGGCAACCGGCAACCGTACTGCTCATTCCCGGCATCGCGGCATTCCCGGCATTTGATCCGCATTCCCGGCATCGCGGCATTCCCGGCATTTCCCTGTCCCCGTGCGATGATGGCAGGACGCTCATGCTTCTCGATTCCATCCTCGACGCCATCGGTCGCACGCCCCTCATCAGGCTGAACCGCCTCGGGGCGCAGCTCGAATGCAACCTGTACGCGAAGTGCGAGTTCCTCAACCCCGGCGGGTCCGTGAAGGACCGCATCGGCCTGGCCATGGTCAACGCCGCCGAGCGTGACGGACGCATCAAGCCAGGCGACACGCTGATCGAGCCGACGAGCGGGAACACGGGCATCGGTATCGCGCTGGCGGGAGCCGTGCGCGGCTACCGGGTGATCATCACGATGCCCGAGAAGATGAGCCGCGAGAAGCAGGTCATCCTCGAGGCGCTCGGCGCCGAGATCATCCGCACGCCGACCGAGGCCGCCTTCGACTCGCCCGAGAGCCACATCAACGTCGCGCGGCGCCTCCAGTCGCAGCTGCCCAACGCGCACATCCTCGACCAGTACGCCAATCCTGCCAATCCGCAGGTGCACTACGACACGACGGCGCAGGAGATCCTCGACGACCTCGACGGCAAGGTGGACATGGTGGTGATCGCGGCGGGGACGGGCGGGACGATCACCGGCGTGGCGCGACGGCTGAAGGAAGTGCGGCCCGACTGCCGCGTGATCGGCGCCGATCCCGTGGGCTCGATCCTCGGGGGCGGTACCGACGTCTCCACGTACAAAGTGGAAGGCATCGGTTACGACTTCATCCCGGACGTGCTCGACAGGACGCTCGTCGACGAGTGGGTGAAGACGGCTGACCAGCCGTCCTTCCTGCTGGCGCGCCGCCTGATCCGCGAAGAAGGGCTGCTCGTGGGCGGGTCGAGCGGCTCGGCCATGTATGCCGCGCTGCAGAAGGCCGGTTCGCTCGCGAAGGGCCAGAACTGCGTCGTGCTGCTCGCCGACGGCGTGCGCAACTACATGACCAAGTTCGTCGACGACAAGTGGATGCGCGACAACGGCTTCTTCCAGACGCGCACGATCGACGCCCGTGTGGGCGACATCTGCGCCGGCACACGGCCGCCGCTCGTCGTGGCCGAAGACACGCAGACGCTCGGCCAGGTCGTGGAGGTGATGCGCACCCGCGGCATCTCGCAGCTGCCCGTCACGTCGGGCGGCGTGCTGGTGGGCATGGTGTCTGAGGCCGACGTGATGGCGTTCATCGAGTCGGGCGAAGGCACGGCGCACGCCCTCGTCTCCAAGGTCATGAACCGCTACGTCCCGGTGGTCGGTCCGCAGACGCCGATCTCCACGCTCGAAGAGACGCTGCGCAAGAGCGCAGCGGTGGTCGTGGTG
>CAYRAE010000462.1:0-3047 GCA_964422175.1 uncultured Luteitalea sp.
GCCAGCAGGCCCGTGGTCGACATCGAGACGACCAGCAGCGTGGCCGCCATCCGGCGCGGGCTCACCGCCCATCGTCGCGTGTTTTCCATTACGCCAGCGTACACCACGCCGTCCGCGTAGGCGGCGATGGGATGGGCCGGGCTCGGAGAGCCGGCCCTACCCCATGGAGGCCGGCTCGCCCATCGTCACCACCACCGTGTGCGCGACGCCATCGTCGACGAGCGGCACGGCTGACGGGTCGGTGACGATGCCGTCGAGCGTGACGGTGGCGACGCCTGTGCTGCGATGGTCGGGGTTGACGACCTCGATCCTGTACGACGAGGAACCGACGCGCCAGTCGATCGTGAAACCGTCCCACGAGGGCGGGATGCAGGGCGTCACGGTGAACACCTGTCCACGCCGTTGCAACCCGAGGATGCTCTCGAGTCCGGTGCGATACATCCAGCCCGCCGATCCCGTGTACCAGGACCAGCCCCCGCGGCCGACGTGCTCAGGATGCGCGTAGACGTCGCCGTCGAGTACGTATGGCTCGGTGACGTACCGTTCGACGTCAGCCGCCGCGCGCGTGTGGTTCACGGGGTTGACCATGTGGAACAACTCGGCGACCTCGTCGCCGTATCCCATGCGCGCGAGCGCCATGATGGTCCACAGCGCCGCGTGGGTGTACTGCCCGCCGTTCTCCCTGATGCCGGGGATGTAGCCCTTGATGTAGCCCGGATCCTTCTCGCCGCGATCGAAGGCCGGCGTGAGCAGCAGCAGGATCTCTGCGTCTCGACGTACGAGGTGCGTACGGACGGCGTCCATGGCCCGCTCCGCCCGCCGTGGCGACGCGGCTCCCGAGAGGACGGCCCACGACTGGCTGATCGAATCGATCCGGCATTCCTCACTGTCGGCCGAACCGAGCGGCGTGCCATCGTCGTAGTACCCGCGACGGTACCAGTTGCCGTCCCACGACAACTCCAGCGCGCCGGCAAGGCGCCTGGCTTCGGCCACGTAGCGTGACGCGAGATCGCCGCGTCCACGCGTCTGCGCGATCGGCGCGAACGCGGTCAGTACGCTGTAGAGGAACCAGCCGAGCCACACGCTCTCGCCGCGCCCCTCGTGGCCGACGCGGTTCATGCCGTCGTTCCAGTCGCCGATGCCCATCAGCGGCAGCCCATGCGCCCCCGACGTCAGGCCACGGTCGATCGCCCTGACGCAGTGCTCGAACAGCGACGCCGACTGCGACGACACCGGCCACAGATCGTAGACCTCGTGCTGATCGGGTGCCAGCGGTGGTCCCTCGAGAAACGGGACGACCTCGTCGAGGACCGATGCGTCACCCGTCACTGTCAGATACTGCGTCACCACGTAGGGCAGCCACAGCAGATCGTCCGAGCAGCGCGTTCGCGTGCCGCGGCCTGTCGGCGGATGCCACCAGTGCTGGACATCGCCTTCGACGAACTGCCGGCTCGCGGCCAGCAAGAGGTGCTGCCGGTACAGATCGGGGCGGCTGTAGCCCAGGGCCATCACGTCCTGCAACTGATCGCGGAAGCCGTACGCGCCGCCTGGCTGGTAGAACCCGGTGCGGGCCCAGAGGCGCGACGACACGTTCTGATACAGCAGCCACCGGTTCATCACCAGATCGAACGAATCGTCAGGCGTGCGCACCTGGACGGCACCGAGGATGTCGTCCCACAGCGACTCGACGGCGGTCCTCCCCTCGTCGACGCGCTCCACGTCACCGCATCGGTGGATGAGGGCGCGTACGTCATCGATGGACGTGCCCTCGCCAAGGAGGAACACGACGCGGCGCGACTCGCGCGGCGCCAGCTGGAGTTCCACGTGCAGCGCCGCACACGGATCGAACCCGGCTCCCACTCTGTTGGACAGCGCCTCCATCGTTAACGCCGCGGGGGACGCAAGGGATCGGTTGCGGCCGATGAACTCCGTCCGATCGCCGGTCATCGAACGCACCTGCTCACTGCACCATGCAAAGGCGATGCGCGACGCGAACTCGGCGATCCATGGATTGCGCGCCACGATGGCCCCCGTCGCCGCATCGCGACTGGTGACCACCGATCGCTCGATGCCAGCCACCGGCGGACCGAGCGACCACGCGTTGTACCCGAACACGCTGAGCCGCCGTGGATGGTCGGACGTGTTGGTGATCGTCAGCGTCGAGGCCTTGACGGGCGCATCCGGGAACACGAACACCTCGAGCCGCTGACGCAGCCGCCTGGTCTCGCGCTCGAACGTCGTGATGCCCGCCGCATGCCGCACCTGCCACGCGTCGCCGGCACGACGTGGCAGCGGCGACGGCGTCGCGCCCCACGTCTCGCCGGTGTCATCGTCTCTCACGAAGATCGCTTCCGACGTGCCCTCGGCCACCGGATCGTTGTCGAACGGCGTCAGGCGATGCTCGCGGCTGTTGACCGACCACGTGAACGAGGCGCCAGCCGCCGTGACCAGCGTGCCGAACTCCGGGTTGGCGAGGATGTTCGACCACGGCGCCGGCGTATCGACATCGGCACCCACGGCCATCGCGTACTCGCGACCGTCCTCCGTGAAGCCGCCCAGACCGTTGCTCATGATCAGCGGCGGCATCTCGGTGACGATCGGCACGTCGCCATCCGGCATCGCGACGCGCGGCACGAATCGCGCCGCTTGCGGCAGTGCGGGCGCGGGTCGATCGAGCTGTTCGGACAGTTCACCCCGCGCGCCGGTGAGCTCCACCCTGCAGACCGACGCCAGCAGCGCACGATCGTCGGACGACAGCGCGTCACCGCGCAGCAGGAAGACGCCGCCCGGTTTGTCGCGCCAGCCGCCCCATGATCCGCTGTCGATGAGCCCCGTCAACCGCTCCTGCACCTGATCGAGATAGTCCGGCGGTTGTTCGTTGACGATGACGACGTCGGCGCGGAGGCCCTTGAGACGCCAGTATTCCTGCGCCTGCAAGGCGTGACGCGCCAATCGCAGATCCTCGTCCTGCTGCACCATCACGAGGAGGATCGGCAGGTCGCCGGAGATGCCGTGCGCCCAGAGCCCCGACTGGCCCAGCGTGTTGC
>CAYRAE010000463.1:0-3039 GCA_964422175.1 uncultured Luteitalea sp.
TGAACTTGCGGCGTGGCTCGACCTGATCGCCCATGAGGGTGGAGAACATCAGATCGGCTTCGGCCTGGTCCTCGGCACGCACCTGGAGCAGCGTGCGCACTTCGGGATTCATCGTGGTCTCCCACAGCGTGTCGGGATTCATCTCGCCGAGACCCTTGTAGCGGTTGATCGCCACGCCCTTGCGTCCGGCTTCGAGGAAGTAGGCGACGAGGTCGGAGAGCGATCGCACCTCGTGATCGGCGTCCTTTTTCGCCGCTCGCCGCACGGGCTCCGCAACGACGACGCCCGGGAGCTCGCCATCGGGCGCATCGGCAACGACCGGGTCTTCCGCGTCATCGGTGGCGGCGTTCACGTGCGAGATGACCATCCGGCCGCCGATGTCCGCCACGTCGCGGTGGCTGTTGAGCAGCGCGCGGAAGTCGGGCGTCTGCACGAAGTCCACGCCCGCGCGCGACACGCGCGGATACCCCGCGGATCTGTCGTCGATCTCCAGGAGGAACGCGTTGTGTTCCTCGTCCACCACGACGGTGATCGTGCGCTGGTCCTGCACGAGCGTCGATGCGAGCGCGTCGAGACGCGCACGGTCGCTGAAGTACTCGCGATCGCGCGCGCCGGCCGTCAGCAACGCACTCACCACGTCCTGCGGCACGCCGCGACGTTCCACCTGGCGGAGGTTGCGATCGAACGCGATCATGCGGTGGAGCAGCGCTTCGAGGGCTTCGCCGCTGTATTCCGCTCCGCGGTCGACGAGCTTGAGCACGCGCGAATCGGCGGCGCGGCGGATCAGGTAGGACTCGAGGTCGCCATCGTTCTTGATGTAGACCTCCTGCTTGCCGCGCTTGGCGCGATACAGCGGCGGCTGCGCGATGTAGATGTGGCCGTTGTCGATCAACTCGCGCATCTGCCTGTAGAAGAACGTCAGCAGGAGCGTACGGATGTGCGATCCGTCGACGTCCGCGTCGGTCATGATGATCACGCGGTGGTAGCGGAGCTTCGAGAGGTCGAACCCGTCGCGATCGCCTTCTTCGCGCTTGCGGCCGATGCCCGTGCCGAGCGCCGCGATCATCGTCTTGATCTCGTCGCTGCTCAGCATCTTGTCGAAGCGCGCCTTCTCGACGTTCAGGATCTTGCCCTTGATGGGCAGGATCGCCTGGAAGCGCCTGTCGCGACCCTGCTTGGCCGACCCGCCCGCCGAGTCGCCCTCGACGATGTAGATCTCGCTCTGTGCGGGATCGCGCTCCTGGCAGTCGGCGAGCTTGCCTGGCAGCGAGCTGCCGTCGAGCGCGCCCTTGCGACGCACGAGATCGCGCGCCTTGCGCGCCGCTTCCCTCGCGCGCGCGGCATCGGCGGCCTTCTGGATGATCGCCTTGGCCACGCCGGGGTTCTCTTCGAGGAACGCACCCAGACGCTCGTTGACAATGGTCTCGACGATGCCCTTGACCTCGGTGTTGCCGAGCTTGGTCTTCGTCTGTCCCTCGAACTGCGGGTTGGGGATCTTGACGCTGATCACCCCCGCAAGCCCTTCGCGCGCATCGTCGCCGCTGATCGGCGTGTCCTTCAGGTCCTTCGGGAGATTCGCGCTCGCGATGTACGCGTTGACGGTGCGCGTCAGCGCCGCCTTGAACCCGGAGAGATGGAACCCGCCTTCGTGCGTGTTGATGTTGTTGGCGAAGGTGTAGAGGTTCTCGTCGTACGAGTCGTTCCACTGCAGCGCGATCTCGACGTCGATCTCGTTGCGTTCGCCGCGCATGTAGATGGGCGATTCATGAACGGCCCGCTTCGCGCGGTTCATGAACTGCACGTACTCGACGATGCCGCCCCTGTACTCGTAGCGAGCGGACCTCCCTTCACCGCGCTCGTCCTGGAGCGTGATGATGATGCCGGCGTTGAGGAACGCGAGCTCGCGCAGGCGATTGTTGAGGGTGTCGAAGCTGAACGCGCTGGTCTCGAAGATCGTCGTGTCGGGCTTGAAGTGGACCTTCGTGCCGCGCTTCTTCGTCGTTCCCGTCCGCGTAAGCGGCGCCTGCGGGATGCCGCGCGAGTACGCCTGCTGGTGCACGTGGCCGTTGCGCCAGATCTCGAGTTCGAGCAGTTCGGACAGCGCGTTCACGACGGACACGCCGACGCCGTGCAGGCCGCCGGACACCTTGTACGCGCTGCCTTCCTGGTTGAACTTGCCTCCGGCGTGCAGCACGGTGAGCACGACTTCCGCCGCGGACCTGCCGCTCTCGTGCATGTCCACCGGAATGCCGCGTCCATCGTCGACGACGGTGATCGAATCGTCGACATGGATGGTGACGTCGACCTGGGTGCAGTGCCCGGCGAGGGCCTCGTCGATGGAGTTGTCGACGACTTCGTAGACGAGGTGATGCAGCCCTGCCTCACCGGTCGTCCCGATGTACATGCCCGGGCGCTTGCGAACCGCCTCGAGCCCTTCGAGGACCTTGATCGACTCTGCGCCGTAATCTTCGGCCGCCCCGTTGACGGGGCGCATCGGTGTGGTGGACTCGGTGTTCGGGGTGCTGATCGGTTCCATCTGGACTCACAGGATCGTTCACCGGAATCCACTGTCCAGATTCCGGCCACGAGCGCGGCGCACCTGTCGAGGCGCGCAGCTGATGCGGAAGCTGGCGCTTACGGCCGCATCGGCATGATCACGTACGTGTACTCGTAGCCGTCGGCACCAACGGGCTGCATCACGGCCTGGCTCATCTCGTCCCTGAACGACAGGCTGACCTGCTCGGTCTCGACCGCCGCCAGGAAGTCGGTCACGTACTGTGCGTTGAAGCAGATCTGCACGTCCGGGCCTTCGTAGGCCACCAGCAGTTCTTCACGCGCATCGCCCACGTCAGGACTCTGCGAGGTGACCTCGACCTTGCCGTTGCTGATGAGGAGGCGCACCGCGCGCGATCGTTCGTTGGAGAGCAGCGACACGCGGCGGATCGCGCTCGTGAGGCGGTCGCGCTCGAACTCGATGGCCTTGTCGTTGTTCTTCGGGATGACGCGCTCGTACGCCGGGAACTGCGCGTCGATCATCCG